>NZ_VHLB01000013.1:0-139950 GCF_006547365.1 Myxococcus sp. AB056
GAAGGCCAGCTCACTCTTCATCCAACTCCTTTGGCGCATCTGCGGTGAGTACCGTGGCGCCCCACGAATCCACCTCATCTTGGACAACGCCTCCATCCACAGCAGCAAGAAGACGAAGAAGGCGCTCAAGCAACTCGACGGCAGGATTGTCCTCCACTTCCTGCCGCCTTACTGCCCGGACGCCAATCGCATTGAGCGCGTCTGGCTGGACCTCCACTCCAACGTCACCCGCAACCATCGCTGCCGCCCCCTCCAGAAGCTGATGCGGCGCGTCCATGCCTACCTGCACGCTCGCAACGCCCAGCGTCGTGCCAGTCCTATCCTCCGCAAGGTCCATCTGCGGCGCGCCGCCTGAGTGCGTGCGAGATTCGTGATCGGGCGTTTAGGAGATCATGCGGGAGACTGTTCGCTAATCACCACCCGGTCAGCGGACTAACTTGGTGCTTCGTCCGAGCCCGCTCCTCGCAATCCTAGGACAGACACGTCGTGCTCCTTGACAAGCTTCTGCAGATCGGAGCGAATTACTAGCAACTCAGGCGCCGACATCTTCAGACTGAGTTGCAGCATATCAATGCGACTCCGATTCAACCGAGAGGAGCGCCATTTCCGCTCGAATCCTCCTGTTGCGCTCGTCGCCGCCAGGATCGTCGTTAGCAATGAGAAGAGAGAAGTAAGATCTCGTTGCTCGGCCCCCCAGAAAGAGAAGTTCGACTGTTGTGCCAAATAGGTCGCGAAGGCCCCCGAGATGACCGCCCCATAGGCTGTGACATGATACGCGGCGCTCCATATGCGGCAGCCCAGATTGAAGCGGTTACGCCACTTGTCGAGTTCCTCCTTAAGAACTTCTAAATCAGTAGCCATTAAGCACCTCCCCCACCGACACGTGCCAGAGACGGTGGTCCTCAATCTCCTGTCACCCAGCAATATCGGGAACACCATCCGGACGTAGGCCAGGTTGCCGTTCAGCACCAGCCACTCCGCTGCCCCCACGTGCCATTGCATCGTTCTCTGGTTATCCTGGGGACGCATCACGTTCTCACAAAAGGGGAATACATGCGTACCGGCATCATGGTGGGACTCCTGGCAGTAGGGCTGATGACGGGCTGTGGCGGCATCGAAGAAGAGGCCGCCGCCGGGCTCGAAACGGAGGCCCAGGCGATCCCCTGTCGTGACATCACCGGCCGGGACTACGTCATCACGTACTACGCGGAACCCGCGAAGGTCACCAAGGTCGGTGAGCTCCTCTGCGGCTGCAGCACGCCAGAGACGGTCCTCAACGGCACGAAGACCTCCTACTACGAGAAGGTCTACGGCTGCTTCGCGATGTAGCGAAAACGCCCCGCACGACCTGACACGGCGGAACGGCGCGCGGGCAACGGGAACCCCGCTGCTCGCGCGTCCGTGGAGAACCCGGCAGGGACTCTCAGTGTCCCCGGTAGCAGTAACGCCCTGGGTCACCCTGCGTGCAATCCTCGGGACAGGTCCGGGCCGTCTCCCCAGGACAGCACGCGCCGTTTCCACAGAACTCGCCACGTGGGCAATCAACGGGACAGCTCAGCCGCTCGCCGATTTCGCAGACACCATCTCCACAGACCGCGAGCGTGGCTTCCGTCGTGGCGAGCGCCTCATCCTGCGCATCCTCCGAATCCATGGCGCCAACGCCACAGCCCACGGCCACTCCCACCATCAGGGTCAGCACAACATTCCAAGCTGCCTTCATCGGGACGCTCCTTGCTTGAGTTGCACGATGAAAGGGATACGCCCGGATGCTCGCAAGGTTGAGCTAACGCAAAAGATGCGCCGTGTTGGCCTCGTGCATCACCCTTCGAATCCGTGTATCTACGGGCTCCAAGTTTGCCAATTTCCCGACGTTTTCCGGACCTCGCTCGGAGGAGACCGCCATGCTGGACCGCCCCATGTACCTCAAGCCGAACGTCGCCATCGAGCCGCTCTACAATCAGTGGTACGCGTGGTGGTACCTGCTGTCTCCGGCGACCGCCCCGCTGTTCGTGACGAACCTGCACCAGAAGCTGATGCAGTCCTTCGTGGCGAACCCGGACGTGCACGTGGCGGCCCTGAAGAACCCGATGCTGATGGGCGGCCCGTTCATCAACCACCCGGCGGCGAAGGCCCCGCGCGTGAAGGAGCTCCTGGAGCGGACGCAGAAGGAGCAGGCCAACATGCTCGCGTACACCAAGGCGGTGGCCGAGCTGGAGCAGCTCATGGCGCCCAACAACGGCGGCTCCCTGGAGGGCCTCTACGCCAAGGTGCCCGACATCCTCCGCGGCTACGTGGAGCTCACGTATGACCTCAGCAACCGCGCCAGCGCGCGGTACATCGAGCCGCTCCTGTACCGCAGCCCCTTTCACAAGGAGTCCTCGCAGAGCGTGACGCTCATGCAGGTGGACGGCGACTGGCGGCCCTACATCTTCAGCACGCCCCGCCTGGAGGAGGACACGCCCCTGTGGCTGCGCGTCCCCTACAAGCACGAAGGCCTGGACGCCCTCTTCCGCATGCGCCACACGCCGGGCTCGCCCGGACAGGTCGCGGAGATGCTCGGCGTGCCCGCCTCCGCCGCGGACGCCTTCGCCGCGCTCTTCACCGACGTCGAGCCCCGCCGCACGGAGCGCTACACCGGTGAGGGTGTGCGCGTGCGCTACTTCGGCCACGCCTGCGTGCTGCTGGAGACGAAGGACGTCAGCATCCTCACCGACCCCGTCATCAGCTACGAGTTCCCCACGGACCTCCCCCGCTTCACCCACTCCGACCTGCCCGAGCGCATCGACTACGTGGTCCTCACGCACGGCCACGCAGACCACCTGATGATGGAGACACTCATCCAGCTGCGGCACCGGGTGGGCTGCATCATCGTCCCGCGCAACAACGGCAACTCGCTGGCGGACCCGTCGCTGCGGCTGATGCTCCACCACAACGGCTTCAAGAACGTGGTGGAGATTGACGACCTCCAGGAGATTCCCGTGCCGGGCGGCTCCATCACTGGCCTGCCCTTCCTGGGCGAGCACAGCGACCTGGCCATCCAGGCCAAGACGGCGCACCTGGTGCGCCTGGGCGGCAAGTCCATGCTGATGGCCGCGGACTCCAACGCCATCGAGCCGCGCATGTACCAGCACCTGCGCGACATCGTCGGCACCATCGACGTGCTGTTCCTCGGCATGGAGTGCGAAGGCGGCCCGATGAGCTGGATGTACGGCCCGCTGCTGTGCAATCCCCTGCCCCGGAAGATGGACCAGGCCCGCCGGCTCAACGGCTCCGACAGCGCTCGCGCCATCGAAATCACCAACTACCTGTCGCCCAAGGAGGTCTACGTCTACGCCATGGGCCAGGAGCCGTGGCTGCGCCACGTGATGATCCTCGTCTACGACGACAAGGCCCCTCAGATTGTCGAGTCGAACAAGTTCCTGGAGCACTGCCGCACGAAGGGCATCCAGGCCGAGCGCCCCTACGTGAAGATGGAGCGCATCCTCGCCTGAGTCCGCGCCTCGGCTCCCCCGAGGTGCGCGGACCTTCCGCCACCTCGGGGACGCGCTTCACGCCGCCGCGGCGGCGTCGAGCAGGCCCCGCTTTCGCAGCGTCTCCAACACGCGCCACAGGCCCGCCTCCACGGTGTCCACATCCGAGCGGACGGTGACGTCGGGCGCGTCAGGCGCCTCATAGGGGTCCGACACGCCGGTGAAGTGCGCCAGCTCGCCGGCCAGCGCCTTCTTGTAGAGCCCCTTCACGTCCCGGGCGATGAGCACGTCCAGAGGCGCCTGGACAAAGATCTCCATGAAGGGGATGCCCGCCTCCTCGGCCAGCCGGCGCACCTCGGCGCGCGAGCTCGCATAGGGCGAGATGGCCGCGGCGATGACGCCCACCCCGTGCTTCGCCAGCAGCCGGGCAACATGACCGATGCGGCGCACGTTCTCCTCGCGGTCCTCGCGGGTGAAGCCCAGTCCGCGGGACAGCCAGGTGCGCACCTCATCTCCGTCCAGCACCTCCACGGGCATCGACGAGGCCAGGTGCGCGCGCAGGGCACGGGACAAGGTGCTCTTGCCCGCGCCTGACAGACCTGTCAGCCAGAGTATGAAGCCCGCGGAACGCCCCATGGTGACTCCAGAATGACGCCCCTGCGCGTCCCCGAAACGCTAACACGCCACGCGGCCTCCGGGACTTGACCCGTTTTCCGTGGCCATGCGACAGAGCCTTCACGTCATGCAAAGCGCGTCCAACTCGAGCCCTCATGCCCCCGACCGCTGGTTCCCCACCCGGAAGCCGTTGACGGACCCGCGGCTGCGGCTGTTCTGCCTGCCGTACGCCGGTGGCAGCGTGGCCATCTACAACCAGTGGAGCCAGGGCCTGCCGGCGGGTGTGGAGCTGTGCCCCGTCCAGCTCCCCGGGCGCGAGCGCCGCCTGTCCGAGAAGCCCATTGGCAGCCTGCCTGCCCTGGTGGACGCGTTGCTGCCCGCCATCGCGCCGCTGCTGGACCGGCCCTTCGCCTTCTTCGGCTACAGCATGGGCGCTCGCATCTCCCTGGAGCTCGCCAGGCGCCTCCAGGCCCGCAATGGCCCGCGCCCCGTGGGCCTGTTCCTGGGGGCCGCCGGGCCGCCGTCCGTCAACACCCGCGAGCCCATCCACCACCTGCCTGAACCGGAGTTCATCGCGCAGCTGCGACGCTACGACGGCACGCCCGAGGAGATCTTCCAGCACCGCGAGCTGCTGGAGCTGGTGATGCCCATGCTGCGCGCCGACTTTGGCATCGCCTTCACGGAGGACGGCCCCCAGCCCGCGAAGCTGGAGGTCCCCATCTCCGTCGTCGGCTCGCCCGAGGACAAGCACGTCCCCACCGCGAACCTGGAGCGCTGGCGCGACGAGACGCGGAGCGAGGACGTCCGCGTCCGCCTCTTCCCTGGCGGCCACTTCTTCATCAAGTCGCAGCGGGACGCCCTCCTCGCGCACATCAGCGAGGACCTGAACCGGTGGATGGGCCGCGCGCCCTGAGCCCGCCGTCTACGCCGCCTGGAACCGGGGCGGCGTGTCCCCGGCCAGCGGCACCGTGAATTGCCAGCGCACCGTCAGCGGCTGCTCACGGGGCCGGTTCACCGCCACCGCCGCCTGGTGCCGCTCCGACGGGCGCAACTGAACGAACTGCCACGCCTCCGGCACATCTTGCATCCGCGGGTCGAAGGAGATGCGCGGCGCCTGTCCCGGCTCCAGGTGGAAGGCGAACTGGTCCAACGGCAGTGACAGCCCCGCGCCCCGCGCCTTGATGTAGGACTCCTTCAGCGTCCAGTACTCGAAGAAGCGCTCCCGGTGCCGCTCCGCCGGCAGGGCCTTCAGCGCCGCCACTTCCGACGCGGCGAAGTAGTGGTCGGCGATCTCCACCGTCTCCCCCTTCCGCTGCGCGTCCTCCACGTCCGCGCCCAGCTCCGCGTCCCAGCCCACCGCCACCAGCGCCATGCCGTCCGTATGGGACAGGTTGAAGCGCAGCTTCGGGCCCCACTCCCCCCGCACCACCGGCCGGCCGTACGTGTTGGTGTCGAAGGCCCAGGCCTCCGGCGCCACCGGCGCGTAGCGCGACAGCGTCAGCCGCACCAGCGCATGGCTCACCAGGTACTGGCGCTGGTGCCGCTCGAAGCGGAAGCGCTGCTGCTTGTCGCGCTCCTTCGCGTCCAACAGCCCCCAGTAGGCATCCAGGAGGCGCCGGTCGTCGATGCGCTCGGGCTCGACAATCCATACATGGACCTCATCTGGACGCAGCGCGAGGGGCTGGAAGTCTGTCGGCATGCCCCCTTTCTACCACCGCCGCCTGTTCGCTCCTGCGTGCTTCTGCGTGGCATGGCCACTGATGGCCACTGTCTCTGACCCTTGAGGCAGATGGCACACACCGTTGCCCCCGCCAACCTTTCGCTCGCTCGTGTTGGGGTTCGCGGCGGCAGGTGGGGTCGCGACGAGGGCGGCTCGTGGCGTGACGGGGGGCAGGGACGGATGGAGCTCTTTCCAATTCAGTTACTTTTCATGGTGGTTCTGATGAACCGCTATGTCCTCGGGCCATTGCTACGGCGCCTGAAGGGGCGGAAGTTCGACAGAGTCGACGACACCTACCTGCCGCGCGTCGCCATCGTCATCCCGCTGTTCAACGAAGGCGAAGGCATCTACCACGGCGTTCGAAGTCTTCTGGAGCAGGACTATCCCAGCCACCTGCTGCAAATCGTGGTGGTGGATGACTGCTCCAAGGACGACAGCTACGCCTGGGCACTGAAGGCGGCGGAGGGAAATCCCAACGTCATCGTCATGCGCAACCCGGAGAACATGGGCAAGCGCAAGGGCATCAACCGCGCGGTGAAGGCCGCCACAGACGCGGAAATCATCGTGTCGGTGGACTCGGACGTCATCGTCGACAAGGCCGCAGTCCGCCAGCTGGTGCGCCGCTTCGTCAGCCCGCGCATCGCCGCGGTGGGCGGCCGAACCTACGTGACGAACCGTCATCAGAACTGGATGACGCGGATGATTGAAATCAAGTTCCACTTCGCCCAGGAGTGGCTCAAGGACCTGGAGCGCAGCTTCCGCCAGGTGATGTGCCTGTCGGGCTGCCTCACCGCTTACCGCCGCCACGTGCTGCTGGAGCTGGAGCCCATCCTCGAGGCGCGCGCCATCGCGGGCATCCCCATCAAGTACGGCGAGGACCGGTTCCTCACGCGCCAGATCGTCAAGCACGACTACGAGACGGTCTACACGCTGGACGCCTTTTGCTTCACCGCCGCACCGTCGACGCTGGCCGGGTACTTCTCCCAGCAGCTCCGGTGGCGCCGCTCCAACCTGGTGGACCTGCTGGGCGGCCTGTCACACGCCTGGCGGCTCCACCCGGTCGTCGCGGTCCACTACGTGTCACAGCTCGCGCTGCTCCTCTCCTACCCACTGGTCATCGTGCACAACGTCCTGACCGGCGAGTTCTGGGACATCCTCGCCTTCCACTTCCTGGTCATCGGCTTGCTCGGGGTCATCTATCGAGTCGAAACCCGACACCTTTCCGCGGACCGGCGAGTCCACGGCGCCAGCTTCCTGCCCATGGCCCTGCTGATGCCGGTGACGTACGCGCTCTTCACACCGCTGGCACTGCTGACGCTGGACTCGGGGAGCTGGGAGACGCGGGGCAGCGCCAGCGCCGCTCCCGAGACGTCGCCAGTCGACTCCGGGGGCCGCTTTCCTCCCACCCATGCTGGTGAGGGCACTACGCCATGAACCAACGCGTCGCCAATCGCGTCAACAGCATCGCCGTCTCTGCCTACAAGTTCATCGGTTCCCTGCTGCTCGCGCTCATCATGCTCGGGCTGGTGTCCTTCCTGTCCGTTCAGGGCTTCTTCCTGGTGAGCCGCAGCTGGGTGACCCCCACGGTCATCTCGCCGACGGACCCACAGATTCTCACGCTCAACACGCAGGTGGCCGCGCAGACGTCCGCGCGCGACCACGTGTTGTCGGACCGGCGGTCGGTGGAGAACCGCATCTCCGACGCCGAGCGCACCGTCGCCGCGGAGCGCGCGTTCCAGCAGCGCTTCCTCGTCGCCCTGCGTGGCGAGCGCGACGCCAAGGACCGGGTGGCACAGCGGCTGTCGTTGCTGCGCCGTGAGTACAGCAACGCCCGGGCGGAGATTCTCCAGTCCAACCGTGCCTTCGCCGGACTGGCGCGCACGCGCACCGACGCGCTGTATGACGCGCGCCTGATGGAGCAGGAGGAGAAGCTCACCATCAACCACCACCTGGCGCAGCTGGCGCAGAGCAACCTGTCACTGGCGCAGTCCTCGGCGGACCTGGAGACGCGGCTGGATTCGCTCCAGCGTGAGATTGCCGGCCTCTCGGCGGTGCAGTCCGGGATGGGCAAGAACGAGACGCCCCAGGGCATGACGTCCGACGTGCTGCTGCTGGAGCGCGAGTACACGCACTCCGTCCTGGAGCAGGCCCGCGCGGAGGCGACGCTGAAGAGCCTCCAGACGGACCTGGCCGCCCTGGACGAGGTGGCCCTGCGCTACGACACGCTGATTGCGTCGCTGCGTGCGTCGCCGTACCTCAAGGCTATTGAGAAGGACCTCACCGTCGCATTCGTCCCGTACGAGAACATCCCGAACGCCGAGCAGGGCACGCCGTTGTACTCGTGCGCGGCCAAGGTCTTCTGGTGCCACGAGGTGGGCGTCATCGGGCGCGTGCTCGAGGGCGAGGTGTCCCTCAAGCACCCCATCCGCCAGTACATGCTCCGCGGCGTCATGGTGGAGGTCCAACTGACGGACGCGCCTTCCGCCCGGGAAGACCTGCTCCACCTGGGCCGGCCGCCGCTGCTGCTGTGAGTCCCACCACCCTTTGACTGGAGACGGCCTCTGAGCCGGAGACACTCGACCATGCGGATGACCGTCACTTGTGGCGCATTGCTGTCACTTGCCGCGCGCCTGGCGCTGGCCCAGCCGGCGCCTCCTCCCGCGGGAGAACTCACGTCGCCTTCCAGCGAGGACCGGGCCGCCGGTTACTGCGACTTCGTCCGCGGCGTGGGCAGCGCGGAGGCCGCGCTCGAACTGGCGCCCGAGCTGTTCGGGGCCTTCGGCGTGGTCAACGCGGGCGAAGCCAGCGGCGGCGCTGGTACCACGCCGCTGGGTGATCCGACCCCGCGTGTGACGGCGGGGTTGATGTACGACCTCGTGGGCCTCTACCGCGGTCGAGCCATCCACAAGCGCGCGGAGGCGGACTGCCGCCGTCAGCGGGCGATAACGGTGCTGGAGTCCGCCATCCGCCAGGGCAGCGGCCTGGGCGAACAGGCCGCGCTGGAGGCTCGAGCTCGCGTTCTGGAGAAGGAGCTACCCAACGCAGAGGCGCTGCTCACGTCGCTTCGCAACGACATGAAGCAAGGCCTGGTGACGCTGGAGGAGCTGAACGCGGTGCAGGTCCGGCTGGATGGGCTGCGTCAGCTCTCTAGCAACACCCAGATTGCTCGCGAGCGGCTGGCGGCACGGCCTCGGATTCAAGAAGGTCAGCGACTGGAGAGTGTGCTGAACGAGCTGCGAGCCGCGGATGACCAGCTCGAGTCGTATAACGGTGCGCTGCGCCGCTCGCGCGCCTGGCGCGTCAGCCTGCGCGGTGGGTACGACGAGCTCATTGACGTCGACCAGGACCTTCCCCTCTTTGGGCAGCTCACGCTGTCCTACAATCTGGGCCACCTGTGGCAGGGCTCGGCCAACGCACGGGCGAGGGAGGGCCGCCGCCGCGCGACGCTCGACGACGTGTCGGGCGTACCCCAGCGGATCAACGAGCTGGTCGCCGAGCTGCGCACCGTCCACCGCACCGAGGAGGGCCGGCTGCGTGAGGTGAGCACCCTGGTGTCGGACCTGGAAGCGCAGCTTCAGTCCATGGACGCGCTCCAGACTCGGGAGGTTCGCCGCTTCCGCGGCTACCTGATGATGGAACTCACCCGCCTGCGCGCGGAGCAGGCCTATTTGCGTGCCCATGTGGAATCGCTTCAGTCCTTCCTGGGTGCCCGGTCGCCGTGACGCCGCGCCGGCTGCTCGTAGGCTGCGGCGTCCTGGCCGCGCTGCTGGGCACCGGCTCCAGTCCAGCGAATGAAGGCCGGGATGGCGATGTCGCGCCACGCCTCACTCCGAAGGAACGGGATGAGCCGCGCCGCCCAGGGGCTCCCCGGAAGAAAGGCAGGCCCATGCTGACGCGCGTCCCATTGTCCCGACTGAAGGTCACTGAAGGGAGCCTGGAGCCCGGCCCCGGCGAGCAGCTCCTCGTCGACGGGCCGCGCATGCGCGCCATCGTGCCTGGAAGCACGACGAGCAACGTGGCGCTGCGCTTCACCCTGTTAGGCCCCACCGAGCACCAGGTGGCCCTGGCTTCGGGGGAGCAGCGCCAGCAGGTGGGTCTCAAGCTCTTCGCGGTGGATGCCTGCAACGTGCTGTACGCGATGTGGCGGATGGCCCCCAAGCCGGGCATCGTCGTCAACTTCAAGCGCAACCCGGGACAGCACACCAGCCGCGAGTGCGGAAACCGGGGCTACACCATCCTGCGCCCCGAGCAGCACGTCCGGCTCGAAGCGCCCTCGCCAGGGGAGCCCCACACGCTGCGGGCCCAGCTCGACGGCAAGGTCCTCCGCGTCTGGGCGGACGACACGCTCGCGTGGACGGGCGAGGTGCCCGAAGAGGCGCTCGCGCCGGATGCCCCGGTGGGCCTGCGCTCGGACAACGTTCGGCTGAGTCTTCAGCTCTCCACGCCGCCGTAATGAAGGGTGCGGACCCTCCGCGCCAGCCCACCGAACGCCCACGGCCCATCCGGGAGGCGCGACAGGGGCACGCCGTCACCGGCACCGCGCCTTGCGTCGCCCCCCTGAGCGCCACGGAGACTGCGCGGCGCCCAGGGGACACGGCACTACAGTTGAGGCTGCGGGTCCGCCGCCGGCGTCTGGGGCTTCTCCTGCTCACGCTCGGGCAGCAGCTCCGCGCAGAGCGTGGACGTGTTCTGCGTGCACACGCCCCCGGCTTCCAGGTCGAACTGCCAACGGTGGCGCGGGCACACCAGGTAGCGCCCCTCCTCCACCCAGCCCTCGGACAGGTCGGCGCCCTGGTGGGGGCAGAAGCGCTGGATGGAGAATCGCCGCCCACCGGCCTCCACCACCGTTCGCTCCCGCTGGGACTCGGTGGAGCGGATGCCCTCGCAGAACTCGCGCATGTCCTCGATCTCCACGCCCAGGAAGCCGTGCAGCACCGGCTCGTACACGTCCGGGTTGCGGCTCAGGCGCAGGCGGAACGACAGCAGGAAGTCCTCCCACGTGAGCTTGCGGTCCAACACGCGCCCCACGTCGGCCGCGCTCGTCTTCAGCGTGTAGCGGACCTCTTCCTGGATGTCCGCCACCACGTGGACACGGCGCGCCTTGAAGTCCACGCGCAAGAGCTTCTCCGGAAGCTCCGTCAGCTCCACGTAGAGCGGCATGCCCACGCGCTCATGCAGGTCGAGGAGGTCCAGCTTGCGCTGCAGCTCCACGCGCAGCCGCTCGTGAATCTCCGCCACCTCCGCGACGAGCAGGTTGCGCCGCCGCTCACGGAACACGGACTCCTGCCGCTTCGCGTAGTCGTGCAGGTACGCCTTCAGGTTCTCCGGCGTCACCCGCTCGGCCACCTGTGAGACGAACTCCAGCGACTTCGCGTCCAGCACGTCCCCGGGCATCGGCTCCAGGTAGCGCGTCTTCCCCTGGGGCAGGCGCTGCCGCAGAAAAGCGAAGAGCTGCGTCGCGTTCGGGAAGATGTTCACCTTCTCGAAATTGAGGTGGAACTGCGCCGGGTCCAGGAAGGCCGCGGGCCCGGCCGCCGCGATGTACGCCCGCGGATGAAGCACCTCGAGCGTGCGCGCCACCGCCTCGAACTTGCTCTCCCGCTTCTTCAGCGAGATGGCCGCGTAGGTCTCCGCCGGGTACTCGTAACAGGTGGGATGCCAGATGGCCCCGGAGAACTGCGCGGAGAACACGTCGATGGGCCCCTCCTCCGCGACGATGCGCCCCATCCGGTCATGGAGCTTGCAGTCGTTGATGTTGAGGAAGCACTGCCCGTCACCGCGCACCATCACCGCGGAGTCACGGTTGGTCCCCTGCTCCGACACGAACAGCTTCACGTAACCGCCCTTGATGGGGACCTCGTGACCGTCCTCGCAGGCAATGACCTGCTTGCAGCCATACCTGGCGAACACGTCCTGCAGTTCGGAGCGGTGGAAGCGCGGCACCAGCACCGTGAAGTCCCTCTGGCGGATGGTGGCCAGGAACTCCGGGTCGAAGTGGTCCTTGTGCTCGTGGCTGACGTAGAGGTAGCGCTCCTTGCCGGGCGTCTCCAGCTTCTCCCGCACGCGCGGCGCCAGGTGGTGGTTGCACGGCAGCTGCATCCACGCCGAGTCGAATGCCCCGCGGGACGACAGCCACGGGTCCATGACGACAATGGCCCCCGCCGTCTCCACGACGAACCCGGCGTGGCCCAGGAAAGTAATGTGCATGGGAAGTCTTCCTCTCTGACAGCCAGTGGGCCGGCCTGAGCGCCGAGCCCCGGCGAAACAGGCTGCCGGCGGCTGGCTGGCGCGTCGGCGCCCGCAAGGTGGGGAGGCCGAAGCCACACGCGCCACCCGCCCGGGAGGTGGACCTTCCCGTCCATGGACGCACGAAGGGCGCGGAGGACCTCGTCGGATCCCCCACGCCCTCGTGGGACTGCGGACTGCTGTTCAGGCGCGCTCCCGCTCAGCGGGCGCGCCAAGCGTCAGCGGCTCACTGCTCCGGCGCGATTTCACGCACGGACAGCCACTTGAAGTCCACGTCGTCGGTGCTGTCCCAACGGAACGTGGCGATGGGGCCGCCCCACGTGAGCGGAATCGCGCCATCCGCGCCGCCGCAGTGCTCGGCGTCACCGCCCCAGTCACCGGCGTCCACGAAGTCGTAGACCTTCTCCCAGGAGACCTTGTCGGCGTTATCGTTGAGGTACAGCTCCAGGTGCACGGCCTCCTTGCCGTTGACCTGCGTGTTCCGCATCACCGTCTTGAAGCCAACCCAGCGGCCCGTCAGCGGCTCCGTCACCTTCTTGTACGGCGCCTGCTCGTAGGAGACGTGCCACGCCTCCTTCTGGAAACGAGCCTGGCCATTGAAGTGCAGCGCGCCCTTGTAGCTGCTGCCCTCACAGCCCTCGTGGTCGTCGTTGTGCTTACCGCCACGCGCGTACATGTCGAAGTTGTCGGACTCATCGGACGCGGAGTTGAGCTTCACGAAGCCCGTCATCTCGACGTTCTTCCAGTCATTCGGCGACTGCATGTAGCCACGGCTGGCGAGCACGTCACGGTCATACGTGGCGATCTCTTTCGGCTTGTAGCCGGTGGACGTGAAGACGTTCATGCGCACCTTGTCGCTCTTGAGATTCCAGGAGCCGTCCGAGTTGCGCGTGAGGTCGTCCTGCGGATCGAAGCGGCTGTCGGACATCGCGTCGTCAGCCAGGAACCACTGCTCACCACCGGCGACGGACGGGTGGATCATCGTCACGCCGAACTTGTCCGCGCCCGACTCGACAGGCTGCTCGGGCTCGGTCGACGGGTCCTCGGGATGGGTCGAGGGCTCGTCGGGCGGCGTGGTGGCGACAGGCCCCTCCGGCGAAGTGTCAGAGTCCCCAGGCTCCGGGGTGCCAGGGGTCTGGCCTCCGGGCGTCTGCTCGGACGGAGAGGGAGCAGGCAGCTGCGGAGACTGGCCAGGGGTCTCGGTCCGCCCTGGCGCGTTGGAATCCTCGTTACCAGCTTCACTCCCACAGGCCGTGATGGCGGCCAGGGCGAAGAGCGCACCACACGTCGAGGACAGAAAACGATTCCGAGTCAAAATGGCGTCCTTACTGCTTGAGGCATGAGGGTGACGAGTCCCCAGGCGCCTATCGCCTGGAGTTGGCTCGACGCGTCCTTCCGTCGGGAGGAGTAGCTCCCTCAGGGACGGTGACGCCTGGCTGGTCTCATAGCCCCGTGTTTGATTTTTCCAACCGGGACGGTTCCAAACCCATCGCCTTCAAAACCACTTCCCAAACATTTGGGATGTTTTTGACTGTCCGTATGCCCCCCAAGCTACAGAGGGAGCACGGTCGCATTTTGCCCGGGTCCTTCGGTTTTTCCGATGGAGTGTGGCTGGAATTCCTATTTGCGGAAGGCTCGGATGACTCCTATCTGACGCCCCCATATGGAAACCTTCCCAAGCGTTGGCAGCCCGGCCCTGTGGGCCGGCTTTATCGCCTTCGTCATCGCGATGCTGGCGCTCGATCTCGGCGTCTTCCACCGCAAAGCCCATGTGGTGAAGTTCAAGGAGGCCCTGGGCTGGAGCGCGTTGTGGGTCAGCCTGGCGCTCGTCTTCGGCGCGGGTGTCTGGTGGAAGTTCGGGCCTGAGCCCGGCCTCCAGTTCATCACCGGCTACCTCATCGAGAAGTCGCTCTCCGTCGACAACATCTTCGTCTTCGTCGTCATCTTCTCGGCGCTGCGAATCCCCGCGCTGTACCAGCACCGGGTCCTCTTCTGGGGCATCCTGAGCGCGCTGGCGCTGCGAGCCATCATGATTTTCGCGGGCGTGGCGATGCTGGCCCGCTTCCACTGGCTCATCTACGTCTTCGGCGGCTTCCTCATCATCACGGGCGTGAAGCTCTTCCTCCAGCGCAACAAGGAGGACAACCCGGAGGAAGGCGCGCTGATGCGTCTGGCCCGGCGGACCATCCCCTCGACGCCCAACTTCGACGGGCACCACTTCTTCACCGTGGAGAACGGCCGCAAGCTGGCCACGCCGCTGCTGATGGCGCTCCTGCTGGTGGAGGCGTCGGACATCCTCTTCGCGCTCGACTCCATCCCCGCCATCTTCGCCGTGACGACGGACCCCTTCATCGTCTTCACGTCCAACATCTTCGCCATCCTCGGCCTGCGCTCCATGTTCTTCATGCTGGCCGGCGCGGTGGAGAAGTTCAGCTACCTGAAGGTGGGCCTCTCCGCGGTGCTCGTCTTCGTCGGCGCGAAGATGGCGATCATCGACTTCGTGAAGGTGCCGCCCGAGGTGTCCCTGTCGGTCATCGCTGGCCTGCTGGGCGCGAGCATCGTCGCGTCGCTCATCAAGGCCCGGAACACGCCCACCGGCGACGCCGACGCGACCAAGGTCTGAGCCGCACCGCGGCCTCACGCCGCGTTTCCAAGCCCACTCCGCGCAGCATGCGGGGTGGGCTTTCTTGCGTCTGGCGAGGCGGTGAAGGCGGAGCCCCAAAAGCAGAAAGGCCGTGAGTCCCGATTCGGACTCACGGCCTTTCTTGAGTGGGCGCAGCAGGGTTTGAACCTGCGACCCCTGCCGTGTGAAGGCAGTGCTCTACCGCTGAGCTATACGCCCTTCTGCTGTCTGCTGCCCGCCGCCGGTGTTGCCAGCGGCGAACGCGGGTGTAGATGCCATTCGCCCGCTCAGGTGTCAACGCATTTTCGACTACAGCGCGCCGAGCTTCTCGTCGAGCTCGCGCAGCCGGCGCTTGAGGCCGGACAGCTGCTTGCCCAGGGCCTTGAACTCGCTGCGGGGCGCGAAGTTCAGCGCCTTCATCAGCTCCTCCTGCCCCCGGTCGAGCGCCTGCTTGCCGCGCTGGGCTTTCCCAATGGCGTTGGCGATGGCCATGGCGCGGCGGTCGTCGGCCATGAGCTTCTCCATGGCCTTGCCCGACACGTTGAGGGCCTGCTTCTTCAGGTCGTCCTTGATTCCCATGGGGCCTCTCGCTCAGGGCTCGTCGATGAACTGCGTCTGCAGCTGCGCGAAGACGCGGTCGGCGATGCCCTTGTACTTCATGCGTTCGATCAGCGGCTGCAGGTCGCCCTTCATGGAGATGCGGCGCTTGAGCACCGCCTCCACCGGGTCCAGCGTCCCCTTGAGGAGCTGCTTCCAGACGCTGTAGGGCGCGCGGGCCAGGTACACCGGCTCCAGCTCGTCCAGGTCGTCCGGATCCGCCAGGACGCGCGCCTTCTCGATGCGGCAGTCACCGGGGACGACGTGCACCACGAAAGCCTTCGCCAGCTTGCCGGGCTCGGCTTCCACCACCGCCCCGAAGTCGCCCTTCCAGCCCTTGCCGGCCATGGCGCACTCGGGATCCTCATTGGTGAGGCGGACCGCTTCGTCCACCCACTCCTTCGACGGGAACTTCGCCATCTGGACTCCTAGCCCCTCCGGAAGATGCTCTTGATACTGGAGAAGAGCCCCCGGTCGTCGCTCCCGCTGCTGCTGGAGCTGGGCACCTGCTGTGAGTGACGCGACGCGACCTCCTGGAGCGCCCGCTTGAGCTGCTCCGGCGTGTCGCGGGTGGCGAGGTCCACCTTGCGCATGCCGCTCGCTTCCTCCACCGTCACCTGGAGCAGACACTCCTCGGTGAGGCGGAAGTCGATCTTCCGGCCGGCGGCGGCCGAGGGCACGCGAACCGTGCCCAGATATTCGTTGTCCACCAGCAGGTCACTGTCCCCCTGGTAGATGTCCAGCTCGATGAAGGGCAAGCCCGGCTCCTTGGGAGGAGGCAGGCGGAAGCTCTTCACCATGGGAATCAGCGAGTTCTTCTCGATGATGCGCTTCACGCGCCCGTTGGGCATCGCGTAGCCAATGGGCATGGACAGCGCGTCCAGCAGCGTCACCGCGTCGATGCTGCCCAGCGAGTCGCCCAGCAGCGCCGCGCCCAGGGCCACGCACTCGTCCGGGTGGACGCCCTTGCGCGGCGCCTTGCCGAAGTGCGCCTGGATCTTCTGCTGCACCAGCGGCATGCGGCTCTGGCCGCCCACCAGGATGATCTCGTCGATCTCCGCGCGGGAGATGCCCTTCTCCGCCAGCACCCGGTCGCAGATCTCGAAGGTGCGGTCCACCAGGTCGCCGGTGAGGCTGTTGAGGAACTCGCGCGTCAGGGGGATGCGCATGTCCATCGGCTTGCCCTTGCGCTCGTCGATGTAGGGCAGGTCGATGACGACGTTGGGGATCAGCGTGAGGTCGATCTTCGCCGCCTCCGCCGCATTCTTGATGCGCTGGAGCGCGATGGGGTTCTCCGTGTTGAGGTCGACCTTGGTCTCCTCCCGGAAGCGCTCCAGCGCGTACTCCATGATGCGGTTGTCGAAGTCCGCCCCGCCCAGGAAGGTGTCACCGCCGGTGGCGAGGACTTCGAAGACATTGCCGGCCAGGTGCAGCACGGACACGTCGAAGGTGCCGCCGCCCAGGTCGTAGACGAGGACCTTCTGATCCAGGCCCCGGTTGAAGCCGTAGGCCAGCGCCGCGGCGGTGGGCTCGTTGACGATGCGCTTCACGTCGAAGCCCGCCAGCCGGCCAGCCTCCTTCACCGCGTTGCGCTGGTTGTCGTTGTAGTAGGCCGGGACGGAGATGACCGCCCCCTCGATGGGGCCGCCCAGGAACTGCTCCGCGATGGTCTTCACCTGGCCCAGCACGAAGCTGGACACATGGGGCAGCGAGTACAGCTTGCCGCCCATCATCACCGCGGCGTCCCCGTTGGCGCCCTCGACGATGTCGTAGGGGAAGTAGCCCCGGAGCTCCTCCACCGTCTTGGAGTTGTACTTCCGCCCGATGAGCCGCTTGGTTCCCCAGAGCGTGTTCTTCGGGTTGGTGACCATCTGGTCCTTGGCCACCCCGCCCACCAGCAGGTCGCCGCGCGCCGACAGCGCCACGACGGAGGGCAGCGTGAGGTTGCCGCGGTCGGTGGGGACGATCTTCGGGATACGGTTGCGGACGGACGCCACCAGCGTGTTGGTGGTTCCGAGGTCAATCCCGATGATGCGAGGTCTGTCCGCCATGAAGTGAGGGGGCTCGTGCCAAAAGACGCCGCCCCTGACTCCACTGTCTATCACGTCGCGCACGGGAGTGCGCGTTTCTGGGCGACGGTGTCAGTCCACCGGGTCCGAGCCACCCGGAGGGGGACCATCCTGCCCCACGGACGCCTCGGGCTCCGCCTCCAGGGTGGACAGCATGCACCGGTCGAACGGTGCGTCCTCCCCGCCGGGCAGTTCCTGGAGGAACCGGGACGGACGCAGGAGGATCCGCTCCCCGTCCCGGGGCAGCACCGACTGGGGGTACACCAGCGCCAGGGTGTCCCGCGCCCGGGTCAGGGCCACGTAGAACAGCCGCCGCTCCTCTTCCTCCTCCTCGGGCAGGCGCGTGGCCAATGACAGCGGAAACCGCCCGTCCGCCAGCCACAAGACGAAGACGGCCCGCCACTCGAGCCCCTTGGCCTGATGGACGGTGGACAGCGTCAGGCACGCCTCCGGCCCCTCCTCCCTCAAGGCCTCCCCCGCCGCGAACTCCGACACCAGGGCGATCTCCGACAGGAAGCGCGCCACGTCCTCGTAGCGGCCGGCGAACTCCGCCAGCTGTCGGACGTCGTCCTCCCGGTGCTCCTCCTCGGAGAACTCCGCCCGGAGGAAGTCCGCGTAGCCTCCGGCGAGGACGTCCTCGATGAGGCGCCCTGGTGAGGGGGACGCCTCCGGCCGGGTCAACCGCCCCATCAGGTCGCCGAAGGCCTGGAATCCCTTCTGAGCCTTGCGTGGCAGGTGCGCGCGAACGTCCGCATGGGCCACCCCCTCCGCCAGGGGAGTCCCCTCCGGCAATGCGCGCAGCGCGGTCCAGAGGTGCTCGGCCGTCGCCGGTCCCACGCCTGGGACGCGCCGGATGACGCGCTTGAAGGCCAGCTCATCCCCCGGGTTGTTCACCAGCCGGACGTGGGCCAGCACGTCCTTGATGTGGGACTGCTCGAAGAAGCGGACGCCGGAGCGCACCCGGAAGGGGATGCCGCGTCGGGTCAACTCCAGTTGGAGCTCCAGCGAATGATTGTGGGCCCGGTACAGCACGGCCATGTCTTCCAGGGACAGGCCCTGGTCGCGGAGTTCACCGATGCGCTGGGCCACGTAGGCGGCCTGCTCCCCGGCGTCCCGGGCGGGGACGATGAGCGGCTTGACGCCCGGGGACCGTGCCGCCGTCAGCACCTTGGGGAACTGATTCGTGTTGAGCGCGATGGAGGTGTTGGCCAGGCGCAGGATTTCCGGCGTGGAGCGGTAGTTGCGCGTCAGAGCATGGACGGAGCAGCCCGGGTAGCGTTCGGGGAAGCCGATGATGTTGGTGAAGTCCGCGCCCCGGAAGCTGTAGATGGACTGGCAGTCGTCCCCCACCACCGTGAGGTCCTTGCGCTCTCCGGCCAGCAGATCCACCAGGTCCCCCTGGAGCCGGTTGGTGTCCTGGTACTCGTCCACGAGCACGCAGCGGAAGCGCTCGGTGAGCTGCGCCTTCACGTCCGGGTGATGCGTCAGCAGGCGCTTGAGGTGCACCAGCAGGTCATCGAAGTCCATCAGGTGCATCTGCGCCTTGCGCTGCTGGAATCGTGCGGCGGCGGCGAGCACCTCGGGCGCCAGCGGCAACATCTGCGGCCGGCGGTCCATCAGCACGTGCGACACGGGCTGCTGGAGGTTGGCCGCCAGGGAAACCAGGTCCAACACCAGGTCTGGCCGGGGGAAGCGCTTGTCGCTCTTGAGCCGGCGCTCGGCGATGCACGTCACCATCAAGTCCCGCGCGTCCTCGCGGTCCAGCACGGTGAAGTTCGTGGAGAAGCCCAGCACGCCCGCGTACTGGCGCAGCAGCACGTGCGCGGCATGGTGGAAGGTGCCGCCGAGGATGCGCCGCACGTCCACGAAGGCGCCGGCCAGCTCCTCCACTCGGCGCGTCATCTCCCGGGCCGCCTTGTTGGTGAAGGTGAGCAGGAGGATGCCCTCGGGCGGCACACCCCGCTCCAGCATGCGCGCCACCCGGAAGGTCAGCGTGCGCGTCTTGCCGGAACCCGCGCCGGCAATCACCAGCACGGGCCCCTCCCCCGCCTCCACCGCCCGCAGCTGCTCCTCGTTGAGGAGCGCGGCGTAGTCGATCCGCAGCGAGGGCGTCGTGGCCGGAGCCTGGAGCGTATCGGTGCGGGAGGCCATGGGGACGCAGACTCTAACCGGCCCGGCGCACCGGGACACTCGGATCAGGGCACCGGCTTGAGCGCGGTCAGTCGAGCGGACGCGGCCTCGCGGACCTGAGGCGACGGATCCCGCTCCCGGGCCACCTCCAGGAGCAGCCGCCCCACCTGCGGCAGCTTCGTCGCCACCGAGTCCAGCGCGGCGGTGCGCTCCTTCACGGCGTTCTCCAGGCGATCACGGACACCACGGTCCGCGCACGTCTTCACGCCGGGCGACTGCTCACGCAGCAGCAGCTCCGCGTCCGCCAGCCGCGCGTCCGCCAGCCGCTTGGCGTCCGCCGCCTTGCGCTCGAACTCCGCCAGGTCCTCGGGGAACTCGGTGCTCGCGGACCGGGCGCGGGCAATGGCCGCCGCGGCGAAGTTCGCGTTGACGGCCGCCGCGCAGAGCTGCCGCGCCGACGCCAGGGGAACACGCCCTTCGGGCGTCACCGGCTCCTCCTGCGCCACCTCCAGGGCCCACAGCGCCAGTTGCCGCGCCGCCACCGCCGAGGAGAAGTGCTGGCGCCGCTCCTCGCGAATCTGCACCCAGCGCCGCAGGATGACCGGATCCGGCACGCCCGACTCGGCGGCGCGCTGGTACTCCGTAGACGCCTGGGCCAACTGGCCGGACAGGTCCAGCAGCACCGCCACCGTGAGGTACATCTCCGCGCTGGTGGCGCGCTCGCGCAGGGCATCCAGGCGCGAGGCCACCTCGTACTCCGCCACGGGCTTGGGCAGCGCCGCCAACACCGTGCGCAGGGACTCCAGGGCGTGCTGACGGATCAGCGGGTTGCGCGCCGCGCGCAGGCTCTCCAGCAGCGGATCCAACACGCGCACTGACACGTGCTGCCCCAGCTCCTCCGCGGCCTGCCAGCGGTCCAGCGCGTCGGGCGCCACCAGCGCGCGGTTCAGGTCCTCCACCCCGCGCAGGTAGTGCCCCACGTGGGCGGCCTGGGCCAGTGGCTCCGGCCGGGCCAGGGCGGCGCGCTCGGCGCGGGCGTGGGCCAGCCGCTCCGGGAAGGCGGTGAGCTTCGGGCCCAGGGGATGGGCCTTCACCCGGGCGTCGGCCTCGTCCACCAGGCCGGAGACGAGCAGGCCCTCCACCTCCAGTTGCAGCAGCAGGACGCGCGCCTCCTCGCGGTGCGCGCCGGCCGGGTGTTCCTTGAGGTACGCGAAGAGCTTCGTCGCGCCAGAAGCCTTGGCCTGCGCGAAGGCTTGAGCATCCAGGCGGGCCTCCACGTCCTGGCGGCGGGGATCATCCGGCGACGCGCGCAGGTACTCCGCCAGCTTGCGCGGATCCTCCGTGGTGGCCAGCTCACGTGCTTCCGCCTCCGCCAGCAGGCGCTTCGCCTCGTCGCGCTGGACGCCGTCCGGGTGCTCCTGGAGGAACTGGCGCCAGCCGGCGACGGTGTCCGTCTCCTTCGCCCCGTTGAAGCGCAGGCCCTCCAACAGCGTCTTCGCCGTGCGCGCCTGGGCCGCGTCGGGGTACGCCTCCAGGAAGCGCTTGTAGGCAATCACCGTGTGCAGGCGCTTCGCTTCCTCGAACTCCAGCTCCTCTAGCCGCGCCTCGGCCGCGTCGGTGTCCGCGTGTGTGGGGTACTCGCGAAGGAAGGCGCGATAGCCGTCGATGGTGTCCTTCTTCGCCGCGCGGTCATACGGCGAGGGGATGCAGCCAGTGGCCAGCAACAGGACGGCGAGGGCTCGGCGAAAGGAGGCCATGTCCCTGGAGCAATACCGCACCCGCGCCCACCCGGAAACCCAAGCGCGGACGGACGGCTGCCTGGGTAGGTTTTTTGACGACACGGCTTCCCGGGCGGACCATGTGCCCCCAGGACGCTACAGGGAGGTCGCACCATGAGGACAGTCACGCTGATGGGAATCCTCGCCACGCTGGCGACCGGCTGCGCCACCACGGGCGCGCCGCTGGAGCCATGGCTGGACTCCTACAGTCTTCGCTACCGCTCCGCCTCCCCGCCCGCCTTCCCGCGCGAGTCCCTTTCCAAGCAGGTGGCCACCGCGAACCGCGAGGCGCCCGCGGCGCGTCCCGGCACGGTGGCCGCCCGCCCGGCCAAGGCGTCGGGTGGCAAGTCCCGCGCGACGCCGGCCCGGGCCACGCGCCCCACCCCCGTGGCCGGTGATGCCCGCGCCAAGGTGGTGACCACGGCGCGCTCGCTGGTGGGCAAGACGCAAGTCGCACTCAACGGCCGCAAGTACCCGTCCGACTGCACCGGCCTCATCGAAGGCGTCTACGCCCAGGCCGGCGTCACCTTTCGGGGAACCGTGCAGCCCGGCGACAACGGCGTCACCGCCATGTACCGCTTCGCCCGCTCGCGAGGCCGCGTGTACCAGGAAGAGCGGCCGACCCCGGGCGACCTCGTCTTCTTCAACGAGACGTATGACCAGAACCGCGACGGGCGCCGCAATGACGGCCTCACCCACGTGGGCATCGTGGAGAACGTCAGCGCCAGCGGGACGGTCACCGTCATCCACCGCGTGCGCCGAGGCGTCGTGCGCTACCGCATGAACCTGGAACGCCCGCACCTTCGGAGGGATCCGAAGACGGGCGAGGTGCTCAACGACATGCTCCGGCACCCGGGCCCCAACCGCGAGCCCGTCCTCACCGGGCAGCTCTTCGGGGGCTACGGCAGCGTGCTGCCCAAGAGCCCCAAGGCCCAGAAGCCCGTCCCCGTGGCACTCCGGTAACGGGCTCCTGGATTCCGACTACGCGCGCGCCGTCCGGTCCCACGCAGCGCGCTGCGAGTTGCGCAGGAAGCGCCAGAACCCCACGACGATGGCCAGGTTCATGGTCACGAAGTAGTACGCCACCGACGCGGCCTTCTTCGCCGTGCCCCGCTTCAACACCCCCGTCTTTCCCAGGTACGCGAGCGCGTAGAACAGCGCCTGGCTGAACAGGGTGAACTGGTAGAAAAGACGGTCCAGCAGGAACAGGTTCGCCACCAGCGCCATCCCCATCAGCGCGGGGGCGCACCAGCGCAGCAGCTTGTGCGACCAGAAGGCGAAGGCCGGGAAGCCCGCGGTCGGCAGCAACAGCCCGGGCACCATGCGGATGCTCTGGAAGTTGCCCGCGGCGATGCGCGCCCGACGGCCGAACTCCTTGCCATAATCCTCCGTTGTCTCCTCGTGCGCCACGGCGTGCTCTTCGTAGACGACCTTGTAGCCCTGATCCAGGATGCGCAGCGGAATCACGAAGTCGTCCACGATGGTGGACGGCGGCAGCAGGGTGAACAGCGAGCGCCGGATGGCATAGAGGCCGCCGTTGGCGCCCACCACCGCGCCGCGCCGCCCCTCGTACATCTTGATGAGCGACTCATAGCTCCAGTACGCGCTCTCCTCGTAGTCCTGCTTCGTGGGGTTGTAGAGCCGAAGCTTGCCGCAGACGGCCCCCACCTCCGGGTCCTCGAAGTGGCGCACCAACCGCTCGATGGCCTCGGGTTCAATCATCGTGTTGGCGTCGGAAAGAACGACGATGTCCCCCTGCGCCATGGGGATGCAGCGGTTGAGCACCGTCGTCTTGCCCGCCCGAGGCGCCGGTGACAGCCGCACGCGCGCGTCGGAGCAAGCACGGACGATGTCATCCGTCCCGTCCGACGAACCATCCGAACCGATGAGCACCTCGAACCGCTCCGCCGGGTACGCCAGCGCGAGGCTGTTCTCCAGCTTCTGCTGGATGCACGAAGCCTCGTTGTAGGCCGCCACCACCAGACTCACCGAGGGCAACGCCCGCTGCCCGCCGGAGCCTTGATTGACTGTTTCCGCGCGCCGTCCATCGCGGGCGTTCTTGAGCACCTGCGCGGCCCCTTCGAGCAAGAAAAGGCTCAAGGGATAGAGAAAGTAAGTGTGTGCTAGCAGCAGCACGGCACACCAGAAGAAGACCTCCGCCATCAACCCTGCCTCCCAGCACCCAGTCCTCGAAACGGGTCCGGGTTCAGCAAGAGGCGTGCCTCTTCCACGCGCTTGAAATCACACGCAGTGGCGCCGCGGAGGGCTCTGCACTGGGTGAGGGACTGGACTTTTTCCAGCCCTCGAGACGGCGGAAGCGGTCGTCGTTTCAGGGCGAGGCGGCGTCCGCGTCAATCTGCGCGATCAGCCGAGCCGCCGCCTGGTGGTCCGGGTTCAGCGCCACGGCGTCGTCCAGGAGTGAACGGGCGGCGGCCGTGTCCTTCAGCTTCAGCGCCACGCGAGCACCGAGCAGGTAGGCGCGCAGCAGCGTGCTGTCGGCCTGGCGCAGCGCTTCCAAATCCCTGGCCACCGCCTCGAGCGACTCCGGCGGCGACCCGGCGACCAGCGCGTACTCGGCCCGAGCCAGCGTGCTCCACGGGTACGGTGCGCTCTCCACGTTGCGCAGACGCTCGGCCAGGGCCAGGGAGTCCGGCGCCGCCAGGACGGAGGCATGGAGGGCGCGTGCCTTGAGCCGCGCCGCCGCGGCACTGGGCGGCTCGGACTCCGGCGCCTTGCTGAGCTGGGCCAGCTGCACGTCCAGCTCCTTGCGAAGCGTGTCGGTGGTGTCACGCAGGGACGCCATTTCGCGCGCGTTGGCGTCCTGCTCCTGCTGGAGTGCGGTGCGGCGAGCCACCTGGTCGGCAAGGACGCGCATCTTCGCCGCGGCCTCCAGCCCTCGGGCGATGGCAGCGCCCCGGAGACGCAGACGCTCGGCATCAGCCTGGACATCCGACAGACTCAGCGTGAGCGCTACCGCCAGCTCGGCCTGGGCGTCGACGTAGCCGGGATTCTCGGTGGCGATGGTTCGCAGCCGCTCGATGGCCTGATGACGGTTGGCGGAGTCATCCCGGCGGAGCAGCACCGACGCACGGTCCGTCGCATCCACCACATCGGCGGGGATCTCCACCCCTCGATTCTTCAGCGCGACGGAGCCCAGCGAGGCCACCACGATGAGTCCAAACAGGATGGCCAGCACCACCCGGGGACGGATTCGCTGGGAGCTGCCGTGCTCGAACGCCCGCGCTCCGTCCATCGACAGACGGGTCGACGCAATCAGGTCCGGAGGGAGCTCCAGTGGGGCCCGGCGCGATGCGGCTCCGGCCAGAGGGCCCAGGTCCGAGGCACTGGAGTCATTGAGGGAACTCAGCCCCCCTGCCCCGGCGCCCGGCGTCGCGGTGGGCTCCGATTCTGGCGGGAGCTGGATGCCACTGTCGACGCCGGATAGCGGTGACAGACCAAAGGGGCTCGTCGCTCGGACGCGCACGAAGGGCTCGGCGGTATCCGGTGACACCGTGGGGGCCTCGCCGGACAGGCTCGCGGGCGCGGGAACGGGCGGCACGGAGCCGACGATTCGCTTCGACCCCACAGGTGCCTCGGAGGCAGGCGGCTGAACGGCGCTGAACGTCTGGCTGCGCCCCAATGGAGCCACGGAGTCGCTCGCGGGAGGCTCGGCGAATCCAATGGGGGTGCCGTCCGCCGAGGCGGAGCCCTGGGATACCTGCGCCCCACCGGCGTGAATCGGGCTCACGGGAGGCGGCGTGGGCACGGAACCCGGGTCGGGCATCATGACAGCGCCAGCCTGAGGAGGTGCGTACGCACCAAAGGTCTGGGTCGCGTTGCCGGGTGCCACGGAGCCAGGTCCGGCACTCCCTGGGGCCCCCTGTTGCTGCCCGGAAACCGTGCTGTAGGTCTGCGTCCTTGCTACGGGGGGAATGACAGGCGCCACCGGAGGAACAGCGCCGAACATCTGTGTCCCGGCTCCGGGAGTTCCGCCCTGCGACGAGGTGCCAGCGTCGGCCGCCGGTCCCCTGAAAGGCATCGTCCCGAACGCCTGCGTCCTGCCCACAGGGGGCACCGCTCCGAACGCCTGTGTCGCGTTGTCAGTTCCCCGCCCAGGCGCCGGAGCTGCCCCGAACGTCTGCGTGGTTCCAACGGGAGGCACCGCTCCGAAGGTCTGCGTTGCGTTGCTCGTCGCGGGAGCTGTCCCGTAAGTCTGGGTGGTTCCAACCGGAGGCACCGCTCCGAACGTCTGCGTTGCGTTGCTCGTCGCGGGAGCTGCCCCGTAAGTCTGGGTGGTTCCAACCGGAGGCACCGCTCCGAACGTCTGCGTTGCGTTGCTCGTCGCGGGAGCTGCCCCGTAAGTCTGCGTGGTTCCCGCAGGTGCCACGGGAGGCGCCGCGCCAAACGTCTGCGTCGCGTTGCTCGCTGCCGGAGCGGCTCCGAAGGTCTGCGTCGTTCCAACCGGTGCCACGGGAGGCACCGCCCCGAACGCCTGCGTCGCGTTGTCGGCGCCCTGCCCCTTCGACGCCACGGCACCGTACGACTGCGTCGTCGTCACGGACGAACCCGCCGTGGCGCCAGGGGGAGTCCCCGCGAAGAGCTGCGTGGACTTCATGCTCGAGCGCGCGGGCACCGCCCCGCCCGTCACCGCCGGAGTCGAGCGCGAGGGCGGCGGCGCACCGTGTGGCGTGGCCATGAACACGTGACCACAGCGCGTGCACTGAACGGAGGCGCCCCCCGGCGGCAGCAAGCGGGAGTCGAGGACGTACTGCATCGAGCACTGAGGGCACGAGATCTGCACTCGACGTGCTTACCACACGGGCCCGGCGTCGGGAGGCGCTCCAAGCGCCGTGGCCGCCCGGAGGGTCTGCAACTTGGCGGCCCCCACGCCACGGACGGCATCGACGTCGTCCCAGCTCTTGAAACCGCCCTGCTCCTCGCGGGCCTCCACGAGGCTCCGCGCCAGAGAGCGCCCGACGCCCGGGAGCAGGGCAAGCTCGTCCTCGGTCGCCGAGTTCAAATCCAACGGACGCCCCAGGGCCAGCGCCTGAGCCCCGGTCGGCACGGCGCCGTCTCCACAGGTGGCCACACCATCCGGACGGATCCGCACTGACTCAGCGGCGCAGTCCAACGCGGGCGCCGCATCCGGCCAGCGCAGGCGCGCGACGACACCCACGCCCAACACCCCCAGCGCGACGGCGGCGAGCGCGGCGGTGCGGCTCGCCACGCGCTCAGACCTTCTCGCCCATCAGGGCCGCCATCTCGGAGACGGCGGAGATGCCTTCCGGCGGCATCGGCTGATCCAACCCGAAGGAGGTGTGCAACGCGCGCACGGCCAGCTCCGTGTACTTGGCCTGGACCACGCAGGACACCTTGATCTCCGACGTGGAGATCATCTGGATGTTGATGCCCTCGGCGGACAGCGCCCGGAACATCCGCGCCGCCACACCCGAGTGATTGCGCATGCCCACACCCACGATGGACACCTTCGCGATGTCCCCGTCCGTCTCGATACCGGACGCGCCAATCTCCTCGGCGACCTTCCGCACCACTTCCTGCGCGGTGAGGAAGTCCGCCTTGCCCACGGTGAAGGTCACGTCCGTGCGTCCGTCCTTGGACGGGTTCTGCACGATAAGGTCCACCACGATGTGCTTCTCATCGAGCGGTCCGAAGATCTTCGCCGCGGCGCCCGCGACGTCCGGCACACCGCACACCGTGATCTTCGCCTCGTTGCGGTCATACGCGACGCCGCGGACCAGCACATCCTCCATGGAACTGTCCTCCTCACACACGAGGGTGCCGGGGTCATCGGTGAAGGACGACTTCACCCACAGCGGCACCTTGTACTTCATGGCGAACTCGACCGAGCGGATCTGCAACACCTTGGCGCCCACGCTGGCCAGCTCCAGCATCTCCTCGTAGGTGATGCGGTCCAGCTTGCGCGCGGACGGAACCATGTTGGGGTCGGAGGTGTAGACGCCGTCCACGTCCGTATAGATTTCACAGGCGTCCGCGTTCAGCGCGGCGGCCAGGGCCACGGCGGTGGTGTCGGAGCCGCCACGGCCCAGCGTGGTGACGCTGCCGGACTCGTCCACCCCCTGGAAGCCCGCCACCACGACGATGTGGCCCCGGGCCAGCGCGGCGCGGATGGGCTGCGCGTCGATGCTCTTGATGCGCGCTTTGGCGAAGGTGCTGTCGGTGACGATGCGCACCTGTTGGCCGAGAAAGCTGGTCGCCTTCCCCTGCTGGGCGTGGATGGCCATGGCCAGCAGGCCGATGGAAACCTGCTCACCGGTGGCGACGACCACGTCCTGCTCGCGCTCGTCCGGCCGGTCGGTGATCTGCGCCACCAGTTTCATCAGCCGGTTCGTCTCGCCGGACATGGCGGACACGACGACGACCACGTCATGCCCCGCCTCCTGGGCGGCCAGGCAGCGCAGCGCCACGCGCTTGATGCGGGCCACGTCACCTACAGAGGTACCGCCGTATTTCTGGACGATGAGTGCCACGGCGCCTGCAACCTCCCTCTTCAGACGGGCGGGAGCTATACGAGTCCGGCTGGCGGGTGTAAAGCGCCGGCCAGCACCACCGCACCCGTTTACGTTAGGGTGCCCGCCCTTTCGCCGCACCCATTGGAGTCCCGAATGTCGCGCCCCCGTATCCTCATCGACGGTGACACCCTGAAGCTCGAGGAAATCCTCCAGGTGGCTCGCAACGAGGCCACCGTGGAGCTGTCGCCCGACGCCGCCACCCGCGTGCGGGCCTCGCGCGCCCTGGTGGACCGCGTCGCCGCCGGAGACACGCCCGCCTACGGCATCAACACCGGCTTTGGCACATTGGCCGAGGTCCGCATCGACAAGAAGGACCTGCGCGACCTCCAGCGCAACCTCATCCTCTCCCACGCGTGTGGCGTCGGCACGCCCCTCCCGCTTCCGGAAGCGCGGGCGCTCCTGCTGCTCCGCTGCAACGTGCTCGCCAAGGGCTATTCCGGCATCCGCATGGAGACGCTGGCCCTGGCGCTGGACATGCTGAACCGGGACGTCGTACCCGTGGTCCCCGAGCGGGGCAGCGTGGGCGCCTCTGGGGACCTCGCGCCGCTGGCGCACCTGGCGCTCGTCTTCATCGGCGAAGGTGAAGCCTTCTACCAGGGCCAGCGGATGCCCGCGAAGCAGGCGCTGGATCGCGCCGGCCTGCAACCGGTGGTGTTGGAGGCCAAGGAGGGCCTCGCCCTGGTGAACGGCACGCAGGCCATGTGCGCGGTGGGCACCCTGCTCCAGCTTCGCGCGGAGTCCCTGGCGGACATCGCCGACGTCGCGGGCGCCATGACGCTGGAGGGGCTGCTGGGAAGCCACAAGCCCTTCATTCCTGAGATTCACGACGTGCGCGCGCACCCGGGCCAGAAGGACGTCGCGGCGCACCTGCGGCGCATCCTGGTGGGCAGTGAGCTGGTGGAGTCGCACGTCAACTGCAGCAAGGTGCAGGACCCCTACTCCCTGCGCTGCATGCCGCAGGTGCACGGCGCGGCGCGCGAGGGCATCGCGTTCTCCCGGCGCATCCTGGAGGTGGAGGTCAACAGCGCCACGGACAACCCGCTCGTGTTCGCGGACACGGAGCGCATCGTGTCGGGCGGCAACTTCCACGGCCAGCCCATCTCCCTGGCCATGGACGTGGTGGCCATGGCGCTGACGCAGCTGTCGTCCATCAGCGAGCGGCGCGTGGAGCAGCTCGTGAACCCGTCGTTGTCCAACCTGCCGGCGTTCCTGGCGAAGAACTCCGGGTTGAACTCCGGCTTCATGATCGCGCAGGTGACCAGCGCCGCGTTGGTGGCCGAGTCCCGCGTGCTGAGCCACCCCGCGTCCGTGGATTCGATTCCGTCATCCGCGGGCCGCGAGGACCACGTGTCCATGGGCATGACGGCGGCGCTCAAGGGCCGTCAGGTCAGCGACTTCGCCCGTTCGTGCCTCGCGATTGAAATCCTGGTGGCGGCGCAGGCCCTGGACTTCCGCCTGCCGCTGAAGCCCGGCAAGGGCGCCCTCGCGGCGTACGAACTGGTGCGCTCGAAGGTCCCCCACATGGACAAGGACCGCGAGCTGCACCTCGACATCGAGGCGGTGAGCCGGCTCGTCGACTCTGGCGAGCTGCTCGCGGCGGTGCGCTCCGCCACGGCCTGACGCGGTACGAGCGGCAGCGACGTCTCGCCTAACGACGAAGGGCCCGGAGCCGAGCGCTTGCTCTCGATGGCTTCGGGCCCTCCGCCGTGACACGCCCCCACGCGACGAACAGCGCCGCGCGGGGCGCATCCTGGCTTCAGCGGAACGGGCCGCGCACCTCGAAGGTGACGCCGTTGCCATCCGCCCCGCGCTGCGAGCTGAAGTACAGCCGCTGGCCATCCGGACAGAAGGCGGGGCCGGTGAGTTCGGAGCCCGCGTGCCCCACCACCTGGAGGAATGGCGCGACAGAGCGCTCAGGCCCCGGGGTGAAGAGGCACAGCTGGAGGTCGTCACCATCCTCAGCCACGTAGAGGTCACCCGAGCGGGACACGGTGATGTTGTCCACGCCGCGCAGCGGTGACTCCGGGTGGAGGTCGTCGTCGTAGAGGAGCTCCACCTTGCCGGTGGCCGGGGTGTGGGCCCAGACGCGATTGTCGCCCTTGGTCGTGAAGTAGATGGTGCCGCTGTCGAACCAGCAGCCCTCGCCGCCATCGAACGCGGTCGTCAGGAAACGGGCGAGCTGCAGAGACGCGGGAAGCGAGGCGGAGACCCTCACCCAGCTGAAGGTGGCGGTGCCATCCAGCGCGCTGCCGTTCAGCTTCGCGGCCTCCAAGGTGCCCGAGGACAGCGAGGGCCACTGGGCGGGGGTGAAGCGGTAGAACCGCCCCGTCGGCCGATCCTCCGTCAGGTACAGGCGCATGCCCACCGGGTCCACGGCGACGGCCTCGTGGGCGAAGGTGCCCAGGGCACTGCGCCGCAGGCCCTGTGAGGGTTCCTGGGGATTGCATTCCCAGACATGGCCCCCGTCCCACTCCTCGCAGGACAACCAGGTGCCCCAGGGCGTGGGCCCCCCGGCGCAGTTGAGCTGAGTGCCCTCGAGGATGCGGTAGGCGCTCGTCACGTTGCCGCCGCCATCGAAGCGAATCGATGAGGCACCTCCAATCAGCGGCAACTCACAGTTGGAGGTGTAGACCCAGCCGCCATCGTCGGTGGGGAAACACGTGCCGCCATCCGGAGCGGCGTGCCACGTGTAGCGGGTGCCGGGGACGCGCTGTCCGGTGCGAGCGACGATACGTGAACTGAAGCCCGCCGGCAGCCTCAGTCCCTGAGCATCCGGAGCGCCGGAGATGGCACCGTAGGGGCCAGGCCCCGGCCGGGCGGGAGCGGCATAGACGGAACGCCAGAAACCCGGCCCCAGGGCCAGGAGTCCGCTGCCCATCGCCGTGAGTCGAAGGAAGCTCCTGCGCTGCATGGGCATGTCTCCATTCGCCAGAAGGCCCAGGAGATTGGGTTGCCCATGCCCGCGCGCCAACTCATCACGAGTCGGTCACCGTGTCGTTTGGGCGACAAGGCGCCCGGCCCTACACGCCGCGGCGTCGTGGCGTGCTCGCCGTCACCTGCCGCATGCACCAGAGACACGTGATGTTTCCAGTTGAATCCTTCATGGGCTCCACGGCCGCGAGGAACGCGCGCCGGACGTCCTCGCGCGCGTCGGGCGGGAGCTGGTCAGCGTCGTAGGTGGAGGAGAGGGAAGCCCAGACCTGCTCCGGCTGTCCGCATTCCTGGACCTCGAGTTCGAAGACCTCGACATGCTCGAAGGCGAGGTCGAAGAGTGCCCTCAGCCCCTCGGTGGAGCGAAAGCGCGTGTCGCCCAGGCTCAGCAGGGGGCGAGGCTGCGCCTCGATGGCGCGTTTCATCAGGGCGCGGAACACCGCGAGCACACCGGAAGGCACGAAGCCTCCGCCGACGACACAGGACAGCTTCCCGGCAGGCGTCAGGACGCGGCGAATCTCGGAGAGGACCTTCTCGCAGTCATCCATCAGCATGAGCGCCAGGTGGCTGAGCACGACGTCGAGGCTCGCGTCCTCGAAGGGGAGCGACTGGGCCACGCCTCGAATCAGCGTGGCGGCCCCCTTCAATCGCACCTGGGCCTGGGCGAGCTCGTCCTCGCTCATGTCCAGGCCAACGAGTCGCGGAGACTGAGGCGCCCGCCGAGCGAGCAACTCGAGCAGGTAGCCATCGCCGCAAGCCAGGTCGAGCACGGTCCTCGGCCGCGTGTCCTGGGGGACTTCCGCCGCCAGCAACTCATAGGTGGAGGCGAATCGGCTGTCGCCCCGAATCACGGGAGTCTTCGAGAACCACCGCGCGGTCACGCCCGCGAGCCGGCGGTGGTAGTCGAGGAGGTAGGACTCGGTGTCGGAGGGAGGCATGGTGCCCCATAACATAGGCGTCGCCGTTCACCGGTTCAGGCCGTGTTCAAGGCTTGAATCACCTCCCTTGAGCTGGCTGCGCAGCGCTTCCGTCGAAATCGAAGGCGTCCCCTCCGGTGCCATGAGCGTCTGTCCGTCCTCGGCATAGAGCGCCGGGCGCCGGTACAGCATCCGAAGCGCGTGCAGGTGCGGGTACACCTGTGACGCTTCGGGGTTGAGCTCGCGCAGGTGCTTGCGAAGCAGCGGCGCGAACTTCGGGCTCATGGCCGGGAAGATGTGGTGCTCCTGGTGGTGGCTGAAGTTGTAGTGCAGCCAGTCCATCACCGGATGCGTGGCCACGCTGGCCGTGTTCACGAAGGGGTTGTCCGACTCCTCGTGCGCGGCCAGCAACCAATGGTTGGTGGCGATGTAGATCATCAAGGTGATGTTGCCGATGAGAAGCGGAAGGATGAGCGCATAGAGCGCCCCCATGGGCCCCATCCACCAGCCCACCGCGACCCACCCCAACAGCACGAGCACCGTGAGGACGCGCTCCCGCGTTCGATGCATGTGCACATGCTTGAACTGCGGCAGCCGGCTGTGGTGCCAGAGGAAGGCCTGTCCCTGGGCGGTGAAGAAGAAGCTGAAGCTGACGAAGCTCAGCAACGAGCCCGAGCCCGGGGACATCGCGTGGAACACCTTCGCGAACCACTGGGTCCGCCACTCGCTCTGACGCGGCAGGATGTCTGGGTCCCGAACCAGGACGTTCGCCGCGCTGTGGTGTGCCTGGACATGCCACGCCCGCCAGTTCCCGGGGGTCACCAGGAACGGGCTGAAGCCCACCCAGCCCAGGAGACTCTCGAGCGCCCTGCTGCGGAACACCGCGTGGTGCAGCGCCTCATGCGCCGCCAGCCCCACGGCCGTCACCATCTGCCCGAGCGCGAACGAGATGAGCAGGCACGCCCACCATGGCAGCCGCCCGCTTCCCGCGGCCCACATCAAGACCACCATCACCGGAACCAGCCCGAACGCGACGATGCCTCGCAGGGGCTGCGGCTGGAAGGACTCCGGCGGCATCACCCGGCGCAGCTCCGACCGCAGCCACCGGGGGTCATCGGCGGGAATGGGACCCGCCTGGGGATTGGAAGAATTCATGCGTTCACCCGAAGGAAGGAGGTCTCAAGCCATGGGCCGCGCAAGGCCGCCCTCGAGCAACATCCGCAGCCGTCCCGCCTCGTCGAGCGCAGCGACGGTGCCGCACTCCAGCAGGTCGCCATCCACCCGAGGAGGAAGTGCCTTCAACGAGAGGTGAAGCGGCGCTCCACCCCGGACGTCCACCAGGTTGCGGTCGAACGTGGCCCGCTGGAACTGGATGGGCGCGAACACCGCGCTCGACTCCCCATCCACATGCATCGCGCTCAGCCGCAAGGCGGCATCCAGGACGAGCGCGGGCACGGTGCTTCCCGCCTGACGGGGCTCGGTCGGCAGCCCCAACCGCGCGAACCGGGCCGACGGCTCGATGCGAATTTCCTCCAGGCAGTCGAACATCTTCCGCAGTTCGATGGGCGCACCGGCGGCGCAGTGTGGGTCGTGGACCCGCAACGCATGTCCCGACGGCGCCGCCGCATCCAGCTCCGGCGTACCCCGCGGCGGCTCCGCCGTCAGCGTGAACCGCGCCTCCGCATAGACGAGGTCCTTCTCCAGCACGACACCCGACGCATGGACGATGTCCCCCATCAGCCGGACCCGCACGCCATGACATCCGGGCTCATCGATGAGGGGCGTGCATTCGGCGCGCAGGTGCTGGCGGCCTCCCTGCTTGACGCGGATGAAGCGTGAGAACCGGACGTCCTCGATGGTGACGGTGCGCAGCTCCGGCCGCCCGTTGCCCACCGCGGCTTGCAGCATCAGGTCCAACGCCCAGGCCCCCGGCAACGTGGGCGTACCACGCACGAGGTGGTCCTCCAGGCACGGCACACTCGCCGCATCCACGACCAGCTCGCGCTGGACGGGCCCCGCCGACAGAGAACGCGCCTCCTCCGCGGGCAAGACCTCCAGTGCGTAGTAGGAACGCTCGCTCTCCGTGAGCTGGACGTTGATGGCCTGTCGAGGCCGCCCATCCACGAGTTGAAGGAAGAGCGCTTCGCCTTCCTCCGCTCGGATTCCTCGCAGATGCCGGCTGGCACCGAGCACGCGGTACTCCGAGCCCCGTGTCATGCCGATTCCGTCCCAGGCCAACCAGCCCACGCTGCACCAGCGGACCTCCTGGCTCGCGTCGCTGACCCAGGTGCAGAGCCGGTCCAGCGCCTCGTTCGCCGCGCCGTAATCCGCCTGCCCGTCATTCCCGATGTAGCTGAACGCGGAGGTAAGGACGTGAAACGCCACCGGCCGAGCGAGCCGGCTCGCGCAGGCTTCCCGCAGGTTCCTGAGCCCCAGCAGCTTGGTGCCCAGGTTCGTGCGCAACTCCCCGAGCTGCCTGCGATTCAGCTTCTTGGACGTCTGCGTGCCCGCCCCATGCACCACCAGGTCCAGTCGCCCGTGCGTGTCGACGATTTCCTGGACCACGCGGTCCACGTCCGCCGCTCGCGTGACGTCCGCGGCCCGGTAGAGGACCTCGCCCGGGAGCCGGCCCAGGCCCTCCAGCGTGGCCTTCAGCTCGCGAGCGGCCAGGAAGCGCTCGAAGCGCTTGCGCAGCTCTGGCATGCGCACGCCCCGATTGCTGGCCAGCTCCGAGGCGTAGAACTCCCGCTCCATCGCCGGCAGGTCTTCCTCACGGGCCTGGAGCACGCGCAGGGGTGCCTCATCCGGATCGCTCCGCCCTACGAGGACCACCTTGCATCCAAACCGCTTGAGCAGGGCTCCCGCGAGGACTGCCGTGACGCCCCGTCCCCCGCCCGTGAGCAGGACCACCGAGCGCGAATCGAGCGTCGCCGCCGGGTCCGCCGTGACGTCCGTCACCCGTAACACGCGGACACAGCGTACCGGACCTTCGAAGCAAACCTCGATGGAGTGATTCCCCTCCACCTCCGAGCCCAGCTCAGCCTCGGCCAGTTCGAGCGCCTCCTGGAGCGGCATGGCCGTGGTGGAGACGGCACGAACGTTCCGGGCAGGCACTTCCCGCCCGATGGACTTGAGCATCCCTGCGAACAGTCCCGACATGGGATGCAGGCACCGCCGTGGGCCCACAGCGCCAATGCACAGACTCACCAGCTCCACCTCGCCACGAGACAGGCGCTCATAGGCGCGACGGGCGGCCAGGAAGAGCAACTCCAGGGCCCCATGCTTCATGGCCGTGTCCGCGACCACCGCGGCCTCGAGCGCCCCTGCCTCGATGCGACTGACCGCGAGGATGACCTCGGGCTCGAAGCCAAGGGCGGCCAGCCCAGCCTCCGCGGAGGTTTCGGTCGTGAGGTCGATGTACCGGAGGCGTCCCGAATCCGAACCTGTTCCCGGACAGAGAATCAGGTGCTCCGAGCCGCACAGGGCCTCCGCCCGAGCTGCAAGCTCGCGCGCGAGCGCCACGTCCTCCGCGATGAACAGCACCCGACGGCCTCTGAGATACGACGGCCGTGTCTTCTGAGCTGGCCGCTCCACCAGCACGGGCGACAGATACTGAATGGGCGCGGCGTGGTCGAAGCCTCCCGCTGCAGCTTGCAACTCGGCTCCCGATGCGTCGTCGACGGGTGACGACACGGATTCAACAGGACGGGAAGGGGCAAGCCGCACGCCCTCCAACGGTCGGGACGGCAGTTCGCTCCGGCCGTCCGTCACGGCATCAGGATGCGTCCGAAGAGGTGACGTGGAGGCGTCAATCCGCCCTCCCTGCTCCGCTGCCCGAGACGACACGCCAAGCTGGCCCTCCGTTGCGGCATGGGTATGGGCTCGCGACGACGACTGCATTGCTTCCATGGGCAGCACATCCGCCATCGGATTGAGCCGTACTTCGAGCCGGACACCTGTCGCGGCATCGGGGTGGAACCGGAGCGTGCCAGCACGACCACCCGCCGCCGCGTGTACGGCGCGCAGCAACGCCAGGCTCTCCGCCGCCGAGTGCGGTGGCAGGTCGACACCCGCACCCGTCCCCTTCGTGTCACGGGTGGAAAGCTGAAGGTGGCACATGGGCTTCAAGCCGAGCCTTCGGGCCTTCTCCGCCGTTGTCACCGCGAAGAGCGCCGCGCCTTCCTCGGGCTGCTGCGCCCCTCTAACCTCACCCGGCCTGCCAATGTGCGTACTGCCCACGAGGACCAGTTCGAAGCCGCTCTCCAGCAGCCCCCGCGCCGCCTGGAGCGCTGCCGAGGACGACGCAGCCCCCGCATCCACCACGAAATTGGGCCCCTTGACGTCGAGCGCCCCCGCGACACGGCCGGGCGTGACGTTCGGCATCATCCCCTGGAGCGTGTACGGCCCCGAGGGACGGAGGCTCTCCATCACCGCCGAGTGAAGACGCTCCGCCATGGGCAGCACCACAGCGGATGCTGGCTCGCGACGAGCCTTCTCACTCAAGCGCCGTTTCAGCGTGAAAGCCAGGACACGCTGAACCGCCTCGACACCACGGCGCGTCTTGCCCTCGAGCCCCAGCACGATGGCCGTCCCTGAACGAAGCGCGTCGAACGCCCCCAACTTCTGGGCGAGCGCACTCCCGACCACGAGCCCGAGATGCTGCGTCGCATCCATGTCCTCGGAGATGTCGGGCAGCAGGCGCACCGTGGGCGGCAGGCGCAGTGCCTTTAGATCGAAGCGCGCGCCTACCTCGACAGGGACACCCGCTTCGGGCCGCCCGCGTCCATCCGGGAACAAGCCCTCCGTGGCCACGACCACGAGTTCGGCCTCCGATGGGATGCCCTCTCGGGACCTCGGCGCCGACGAAGGCCCCCGGTACTCCTCCAGCACCAGGTGGGCGTTGGTTCCGCCAAAGCCAAAGCCATTGGTGGCGGCACGACGAGGCAATTCGCCATTCTCCGGCCAAGGCTGCTCGCGCGTGTTCACCTCGAAGCCGGGCCCCATGGCGCGCAGCGCGGCACCGGGCGCATCGAAGTTGGACTGCACCGGGAAGATCCGGTGCTCCATCGCCTTGCATAGCTTGATGACCGAAGCAGCCCCCGCGGCCCAGCCAACGTGACCAATCAGCGCCTTGACGCTGGCGAGCTGAACGCCACTGCGCTTGCCACCAAAGACGCGGGCAATCGACCTGAGCTCGGTGGCGTCCCCCGCGGGAGTCGCCGTTCCATGCGCCTCGATGTACTGCACGCTCGCCGGGTCAACCTGGGCCCCCGAGTAGCACGCCTCCATCGCCGCCACCTGCCCCTCCGACCGGGGCACGTTCGCCGAGCTGCTCCGTCCATCACTGGAGAGCCCCGCGCCTCGAATGACGGCATGGACCCGGTGCCCCGCCGCGACGGCGTCCTTCAGGCGCATCAGCCCAACGACGCCCGCGCCTTCACCGAAGATGACGCCGTCCGCGCGCACGTCAAAGGGCCGGCTCCCCGTGGCGGACAGTCCGTTGAACTGTGAGAACAGACAGCTGTTGCCAGGCCCCGGCGAGAACACGCCGCCAGCAAGAATCAGGTCCGAGTCCCCTCGCTCCAGCGCCTTCATGCCCAGCGCCATGGCATAGAGCGACGACGCACATGCAGCGTCGAGCAGCGTGGTGGCGACACCCTGCCCCACCACGTCCGTCACCACGGCCTGCAGGGTGGGATGCGGCGCCAGGTCACGGGAGATGGCCTCCACCCCAAGTGCCTCACGCGCCGCGCACGCCAGCGCCGCGATGTCATGAACCCGCTCCCCCCGCGCACTCAGCAGCGCCTCTCCAGCCTCCACGCTCAGCGCGGCGTCGTACTCGGCCGACCCTTCCGCCGTCGAACCGAGCAGGCACTGGATGCGCCCCGGCGACTTCGATGCCATCGGCTTCAGCCCCTGCATGGCCTGCGAGAGGGCGATGGCCAGCAGCTTCTGCTCGCGGACGTACTGCTGGAAACGCGTCGGGTCGAAGCCCGGCGGCGGAACCAGGTCCTCATCCCGCACATAACCCGTGAGCAGGGTGTACGTCCGGTCGGGAGTTCCCGCGGGGCCCGCGAAGTCCGTCACCAACTCGGGCTGCAGCAGTCCCTGGTCGACGATGCCGCTGATGCCCTTCCGGATGTTCTGCCAGTACGTTTCCGGGTCCTTCGCGCCCCCCGGAAGGATGCAGCCCAGCGACACCACGGCGATGCCGCTCTCGTCGACCTCGGCGGCATCCACGGACTTCGGCTCGATGCCAGCCGACGGGGCAGACCGCTCCGCTGGAAGCAGCTTGCTGATGACGCTCACCTCGGCGGCCGTCTCCTCCGGGATGATTTTCTGGACGATTCGCGCCAGGACACCCGTGGTTCCGCAGTCGACGAAGCGCGCGCATCCCGCGCGGGAGAGCGTCTCCACCGTCCCCAGGAAGTCGAACGAGCGCACCAGATGCGATGCGAGCGCATCCGCCAGTTCTGGCCGCCCGCCCACATAGGCGCGCCGCTCAATGGGCGAATAGACACGGCCCCGCGGCGCCTGCATGGGGACACGGCCCAGCATCTCGCGGAAGGCCTTCGCGGCCGGGGCCATGTCCGGATGGTGGAAGGGGTACCGGCTCGAAACGAAGGTGAATCCCTGCCCCCGGCCTTCCAGCAGCGCGCGGAGCCGCGCGAGCTCACCGCGCGCCCCCGCCACCACCGTCTGCCGCGCGTGGTTGCGTCCTGCGATGTGCAATCCCGAAGCGCCGCACTCCGCGATGGCGCGAACGGCCTCGGACTCCCCGAGCGCCACCGCCGCCAGCGTTCCGAAGTCGTCGGGAAGGACCTGAAGCGCTCGGATGCGGTGGCAGACGACCTGCGCGCCAGCGCGCAAGTCGAGCGCCCCCGCCGCCGTCATCGCGGCAATCTCCCCGAAGCTGTGTCCCACGAACACGTCCGGGCTCGCCCCCTGGCGCTGCATCCACCGGGCGCCCAGGACTCCGGACAGGTAGATGCCCAGTTGGTCGAGCTGGGGCAGCTCTGCCAGCGCGCGCTGGACATCCGAGACGTCACGCGCGGAGAGCAACGGCTCCGCCTCCACTCCGGCCGCACGACTTGCGGCGGCGACCCCCTGAAGCTCGTCTCCGAAGTCAGGGTCGAGCGCCTTCAATTGGAGATAGAGCCCTGGCTCAAACGAACCCTGCCCGGCGAACAGAAAGGCCGTCGCCCCCGGCGGCAGCACCAGCGCGTCGGGACTCTTGGCAGCACTCGCCGCGGGCGCCCCCTCCAACGAAACGACGCGGGACGTCCCCAGTGACGCCGGGTCCGCGAGCAACGACTTCGCCAGCGCCCGGATGGACTCCGGAAACACCTCCTTGAGTGCGGAGCCTCCCTGCAGGACACAGTCCCGGAAGCTCCGTGCCCCGGCGCGCTCGAAGATGCCGGACAACGAATCGAAGCACCGCAGGAACGACTCGGGAAACGAACACAGGGCGCCCGACGTCCGGTCCGCACAGAGAACCGTCTGGAAGCCGCACGCCACTGGCGTCCCATCGCTCTTGAAGGTCCGGAAGCAGAAGCGGATGGAGACCGCGCCCCGCTCCTCCAGTGTCGTCAGCACCACCAACCGGTCTCCCAGGTTGGCCGGTGCCAGGTTGCGCGAGTAGCCCTCGTAGGTGAGCAGCAGCACCTGGTCGAAGTCGCGCCGGAACTCCGGCACGTCGAACACGTCCGGGCTGAAGAGCAGGTGCTCCCGCCCAGCACACTGGAACTTGAAGTTCGTGAGGAAGTGATGGCTCCCGTAGGCCATCGTGTCATCGAAATGAATGTCGTACGGGACCGCGAAGTAACCCATGGCGATTGGCTCCGGTACGAGGTTCAGGAATCGAGCGCGAGAAGCGCTCGCACGTCGTGCTCACTGCGGTGAGACCCGCGCGGCGCTTCGGGACGCCGTGCCTCCGACGCGACCGGCAGCAGCCCGTCCACCGTGCCGGAGAGCCCCGCATCCACCACCCAGATGGCGCCGTTCACCCGGCGCGTCTTGGGCCCCAGGAGGAGCTCGGTGACGTCGGCTACATCCTCGGCGGTGCAGATCTCCCCGCCCGGCGTCGCCGACTCCCAGCGCGCGACCCGGCTCTCGGCGTCGGGGAACATGCGCAGCAGCTCGCCATGTACCGGTCCCGCGGACACGCAGTTGGTCCGGATGCCATCCGGTGCCAGCTCCGCGGCCAGGTAGCGCGTCAACGACTCCACCCCGGCCTTCACCACGCCCTGGCAGCCCAGGTCGTGCATGTACCGCTGGGACATGGAGGTGGACATCGTCACGATGCTGCCGCCGCCACGCCGGGCCATCAGGGGCCGCGCGCGCATGGCGCACTCATAGGTCCCCGTGATGCAGGTGCGGAACGCCTTGTCCCAGTCGCGCGGAGTAATCCGGTCGAACGGTCCGATGAGGCCGTTGGACGCGTTGCACACCAGGAAGTCCAACCCACCGAACTGCGCCTCGATGCTGGCGAACATCCGGTCCAGGTGCTCTTCCTGCGCGACCGAGCCCCAGGCGTGGAACGCCTTCCCTCCTGCGTCAACAATCTCCTGAACCGTCCGCTCTCCTTCGTCACGGGAGTGGAACGAGTTCACCACCACCGTCGCCCCCAAGCTGGCGAGGCGAGCCGCGATGACCTTGCCAATCCCCTTCCCAGAGCCCGTAACGAACGCGACCTTCCCCGCGAAGGGCAGCACGGCAGGCGGCGGCGACGGACGCGGCGCTCGGTCCTCGCGCACGGGCGCCGCGACCGTCAGCCGAGCGCGCGCCATCTCACAGATAGAGGAAATCGTCCGCAGCCGCTGCGAAGGCTGCGGAGCATCGGTCAGGCCCAGCTCCTTGATGAGCACGGCCATCACCTCGGCCTGCTTGACCGAGTCGATGCCCAGCTCGTCCTCCAGGTCCGCCTCCGGCGTCAAGAGCTCTTCCGGATAGCGCGTCACCCGAGCGAAGACGGCACGGACCCGCGCCTCCAGGTCCTCCACCGGAGAGCCCGCTGACGCCACCGGGGGCACGGGAGCCGCGACAGGCGCCGGTGGAGGCGTCGCGACTGCGGCGGGCTGCGTGTCCGCGAGCAGCCGCGCCACCACGTCCGCCATCGCGCTCAACGTACGCGCCTGAGCCCCCCGTGGCAGCCGCTCGGACGGAATGTTGAACTCGCGCCCGACCACGGCCGCGATCTCCGCCAGCTTGACGGAGTCAATGCCGAGTTCGTCTTCGAGCTGCGCGTCCGCCGTCAGGATGTCCACGGGGTACCGCGTGACGTCGGCGGCACAACGGCGAATCCGCTGGAGAACGTGCTCGACCGCGTAGGTGCCCAGATGAGATGCGTGTGTTGTCATTGCCGACCCCTGGTTTCCCGGTTCGCGGCAATGAATGCATCAAGGGTCTGACACGACTTGCGGAGGCGGATGTCGCCACACATTCAGCGCACGAAGAAGCGCGCATGCGGGAAATATTTCCAGTGGACGCAAGTTCATCCTTGCGCTGGCGCGGGCGCGTTCACCGGCGCTGGCGGCCTGGCTGCAGGGCGGACGATGAGCTGGTCCAAGGACGGCCGCCGCTTCATCGGGAATGCTTCCAGCTTCACCGGGCGCCCCGTCCTCGCGGACTCCTGCATCGCGGTGATGACGCGCACGTCCGCGAGCCCTTCCCGGCCGGACGGCCCGGGCTCCTGGTCCTCCAGCACGCACTTCGAGAAGTAGAGCAACTCCGGCGCGAACTGGTCGTGCGTCGCGAAGACGCGCTCCTCGGTCTTGCCCTCCAGCGTGAGGACATGCTTGCGCTCCTTCTCGTAGCCGAACGCGGACTCGACGAGCAGATCGCCCTTCTCCCCCACCACCCGGTAGCTGGAGACCGCCGACGCGGCGTGGCTGATGCCGAACTGCGCGATGCGCCCGTTCGAGAAGCGCATCAACGCGAAGGCCGTGGCATCCACGCCCTTGAAGCGAGGGTCCTGCTCCTCGTTGGTGTAGCAGAACACCTCGGTGGGCTCGTCACGGAAGAGGTAGCGCGCGGCGTTGATGGGGTACGGCCCTTCGTCGAGCAGCGCGCCTCCGCCCACGTCCACGCGCGTCCGGATGTCCCCGGTCCGCACCTGCTGTGTCAGCAGCGCCGACATCATCAGCGGCTCACCCAGGCGCCCCGAGCGCAGCAGGTCGATGGCCCGCAGGTTCGCCTCCTCGAAGTGGAGCCGGTAGGCGATCATCAGCTTGACGTGATTCTCGTCCGTGACGCGAATCATCGCCTCACAGTCCTCCACCGAGGTCGCCATGGGCTTCTCGCAGAGGACGTGCACACCCGCGCGAGCGGCCCGCTCGGTGAAGGCGCGATGCTGGGTGTTGGGCAGCGCGATGTACACTGCGTCCACGTCCGCGTCGCGCAGCACCTGTTCAAGGTCGTCGTAGCTCGCGGTGTGGCGCACGCCGTACATCTTCCCCAGCACGTCGCGCTTCTCCGCGTCGGAGGAAATGAGCGCCACCAACTCCGAGTTCTCACGGGCGTGCTGGAAGGCCGGAAGTACAGCCACCTGCGCGATATTCCCCGCGCCCACCACCGCATACCGGATTCGCCGCGAGCTGCCCTGTGCCATCGATTGCCTCCGCGTATGAGTGACACGCTGGGCCCCCGAGGCACCCGCCACAACCCACGCTCCGGGCAACGTCGTGCCGCCCGTCCGGACAGCAGGCGGCCCCCGAGCCGCTTCAGTCCACTTCCGCGTCGTGGCGCTGATGCCACTCCGCGATGGACTCCTTCGGGTAGCGCTGGAACTTCTTGTCCTTCTTGCCCGCATGGACGGGCACCCAGTCCGGCTTGAACTCGAGCATGATGTGGACCAGCTCGGGCGCCTCGGGAAGCGGCGTGTCGATGGCCGACGCGAACGGATGGATGAGCTCCGGCCACGTCGGGTCATACAGCCACAGCGCGGAGCCGCAGCGGCCACAGAAGTGGCGCTGCCCCTTGCTCTGGTGCGCCTTCGCGTCCTCCGGATTCTGGATGCGCGCCCGGTACACCTTGACGTGCTGCTGGCCGCGCACCTTGAGCGAGCGCGCGTCCCCCGACAGGTTGATGGCGAAGCCTCCGCCCCCTTGTGTCTTGCGGCCCACGGAGCAGTAGCACCGCATGAAGGGAGACGGGTGATGCGTCTCCACGATGAACCGCACGCCGCGACAGTGGCAGGAGCCTTCGAGCTTCATCACGGGTCCTTGGAGAGAATGAGCACGCGCTACAGTCCCAAGTTATTCAGCGCGCCGCTGGCCGGCACGCGGTACAACGCCGGCATGTCGGACTCGGACGACTTCCGTCTCAATGCGTTGGCGCGCTACCGCAAGAGGTCGAGCCAGCTCGCGCTGGAGGTCCACAGCCATTGCGAGGTGCCCGCGGGCTGTGGCGGTGTGGTGCTTCGCTGGCGAAGGCCCGGTGCGGCCATCGGTCTGTCGCTGTTCTCCTACCTGAATGGCGTCCCGGACGGCGGCCTGTTCCTCGATGGGAATCCCCTCGTGGAGCAACGGGTGCTCGTCACCCCGGGTGCGCACGTCCTGTCATTTGAAGTGAACCGTCCCGGAGACAAGGGCTTCGTCCTGATGCAGGCCCGGCTGGATCCGGAGATCGCCAGCGCGGTCCACCCGAAACTGGCATCCGCTCCGGATGGCCGATGGAAGGCCATGACATGGCCACCTCCCGAAGGCTGGCGCCTCCCGGACTTCGCTGACGCGGGCTTCGCGCCGTTGGTGCAACGGCCCGTTCCCGAACCGGAGACGAACGAGCGCTGGCGGTGGCAGATGCTCAAGGACGACGCCACGGGCCTGGGCCTGGCCTCGAGCGCCACGAAGGCCTGGGTGCGGTGGTCCTTCCACGTAGACGACGAGGGCTTCAAATGAGCCGCCCTTCCCTGGTGCTCATCCCGCAGCACTTCGGCGCCCTCCTCTTCGACCGGCGCTCCTCTCGCTACATGCCGTTCGACGCCCCCGCGGCGGCCGTGCTCACCCGGCTCACCGAGCACACCGCGGACGACGTCATCGGTGATGCGGAGGCTGGCGACCGGGACGCCGTCATCGGGCTCATCCAGCACCTGTCGACGAAGGGCTACCTCCGGATGGATGGCCGGCTCGCGGCGGCCCGCATCGACCGGGCGCCCCCATCCGACCACCTGCTGGGCCCGCTCGCCGTCCACCTGGAGGTCATTGGCGCGTGCAACCTCACGTGCACGCACTGCTTCGCGGGGGAGCTGCCGCGCAATCAGTCCCCGCTCTCCGTGAAGGAGATGGACGCGCTCTTCGCGCAGCTCGCCGGATTGGGCAGCTTCCGGCTGGGACTCACCGGCGGTGAGCCGCTGATGCGCAAGGACCTGCTGGACATCCTCGACGCGGCGACGGGCCACGGCCTCCATCCCTGCATCACCACCAACGCGCTGCTCATCGACGAACGGTGGGCGCGTGAGCTCGGCAAGCGCGAGCTGGTGTGGCTGAACGTGTCGCTGGAAGGCGCCCAGGCGGGGACGAACGATGCCGTGCGGGGCGCTGGCGTCTTCGACCGGGTGATGGAGAAGCTCGCGCTGCTCGGCCAGCATGCGCGCTTCACCCTCGCCTTCACGCTGACGCGCAACAACGTGGCGGAAGTCGAGGCCTGCGTCGAACTGGCCCGGCGGGTGGGCGCGCATACCGCCGTCTTCCGCCCGCTGTACCCCGTCGGCACCGCCACCCGGCACCCAGAGCTGATGCCTACGTTCGACGGCTACGTGGACGCACTCGCGCGGCTGGAGCGCGTCGAAGCCGACTCGGACCTCTTCGCGTTGGACCCCTTCAGTCCTTCGGCGCGCGAGGAGCTGCGCGGCGTCGTGACGGAGGGCCCGGGCTGCGGGGCCGCGAACACGGTGGCCTCCGTCTCCGTCCAGGGCAACGTGAATCCGTGCAGCTTCCTGGGCCGGGCCTTCGAGTCCGGCAACATCCGAACGCGCCCCTTCGAGGACATCTGGCGTGACGGGCAGGCCTTCCAGCGCCTCCGGGCGAAGCAGGCGGGAGACCGCTTCACCGGGGGCTGCCGCGCGCGTGCGCAGTTCTACAATGGCTCCGCGTTCGCGGAGGACCCCTGGCAGGCCCAGTCCCTGGGCGCCGCCACGGAGTCACATCCACTGCCCGTGCTCGGCGCGGAGCGGGGCCAGGGGGGCGCATGTCGGTAATCCAAGCCGCGCTGGGGAAAGCCCGGGTCCAGCGTGCCAGTGGAGACCTGGAAGGCGCCGCCGCGACGCTGGACGCGGTGGCCTGGCAGGCACGCGAGGACGTCCTGCCGCTGCTCCAGGACGTGTTGGAGCAGCTCACCGTCATCGAGAACGGCTTCGTGTTCCGCTATGTCCCCGCGGGCACGTTCATCATGGGCAGCGACGACGGCGAACCCGACGAGCGCCCCGCCCACGCGGTGACGTTGTCCGCGTTCTGGATGAGCGACACACCGCTGTCCTGGAGCGCCTTCGCTCGCCTCCTGGACTGGCCCGAACCGCCCGAGTTCCCCACGAACGAACAACTCGACGGATTCCCCGACAGCTTCGCGTACTTCAACGACTCGAAGATTCGTCTGCAGTACTGCGAGAACGACACCCTGCAGGCCAGTGACTGGCACGCCCACGCCAGCCACACGCGATGGGAAACCGGCGACGGCGTCATCAAGACCTCACAGGAACTGTTCGGCACGCCAGCGCGCGCGGGCGAGGGCCCGCTGCGCTATGACCGCAAGCCCATGGTCGCGGTCGCCCCTTCGCTCGCGGAACAGTTCGCGCGGCGCTTGAGCACGCCTTCCGTCACCTATCGCCTGCCCACCGAAGCCGAATGGGAGCGCGCGGCGCGGGGCTGCTTCCGTGGCGCGGCGTACCCATGGGGGAACGAACCCCCAGACGCGAGCCGCGCGGACTTCGATCGCTTCAATGACTTCTCGCTCCGCCCCATGCGCGCCTTCCCGCCCAACGACTACGGCCTCTTCGGCATGGCGGGCGGCGTGAGCCAGTGGTGCCAGGACCACTACGACGCCGAGTACTACCGGCGCTCGCCGAAGACGTCCCCCGTCTGCGTGCTGGGCGAGGACATCCCCGAGCGCATCCACGTCCTGCGCGGCGGCTCGTGGGCGGACTGCGCGGACGCGCTGCGGGTCAGCTTCCGCTCCGCGAGCGACACCGGGGCGGCGCCCAACATCGGCTTCCGCCTGGTCCGGGTTCCCTCGCGGAGGTGAGGCCAGCGGCTTGTGAGCCGCCCTACCCCACGGCGGCGACCGGAGCCGCGTCGGCGGTCTCCGGGAGCGCGTCGAAGCTCTCGAACGGGTTCTCCAGCATCTCCCGGAGCGTGTTGGCGAGCACGCCCGCGTGGAACCCGTCGATGAAGCGGTGGTCGAACGTCGCGTTGATGTTCATCACCTTGCCCGGCACCACCTTGCCGTCCTCCACCACGGGCACCTCCTTCACCGCGCCGGGCGCGACGAAGATGGGCACGCGCGTGTACGGCGCCAGCGGAACGTAGGCCGTGTCCAGCCCCAGCGAGCCCACGTTGGTGATGATGGCGGACCCGAAGGCGTCCTTCGGCATGCCGAACCGGCTCATGTCCAGGTTCAGCGTGTACATGAAGAAGGACAGCAGCCACGTGAAGGTGTTGAGGAACAGGTAGGGAATCTTCTGGATGGTGCCCTTGCCCTTCTCCAGGGCCACGTCCCGACGCTCGCGGACGCGGCGCACCGCCTCCTCCAGGTCGTTGGCAATCTCCTTCAGGTTCTTCTTGTCCGCGTCCTCGATGCGGGCCGACGTGAGGTCCACCTTGCCGCCGTCCGTCTGGACGACGAGCGTGGACAGCGTCACGCGCTGGCGCAGGTAGATGCGGTTGAAGCGGAGGATGGCGTTCGCGTCCGGGCAGCGGCGCAGCGCCTCGCCCATGGCCTTGGCCACCAGGTGCGTCACCGTGAGCCGCACGCCCGTGCGCTGACGGAAGGCCTCGATGTAGGCCATCGCCTTGTCCATGCGGACGGTCAGCGTTCCGTAGACGGTGGGGTCGTACGCCGTCTTCCAACTTCCAATCGCAAGCTTGCGAAAGCTCGACAGGTCCCGCTTGGGGATCAACTCCAGATGCGCCATGGCCCCAGTGTCGCCGCTTGGCCCACCCCATGGGAAGGGAGGGGCCCCCGGCTGATGCCCTCGCCCGCCTCGGACTCAACATGACGCACCGGGTCGCCGTTCAAACCCGATCGGAACAGGGTCCGGACGCAGAGGATCATCCGGCTTTCCAGGAACAACCTTGCCGGTGGGCCGCCTCCCCCACGGTCTGCCGGAGCGAGGAATTCACCGGAAGTATAAAATTCGCGGCATTCATTGCCTGCCACGCTCTCTGTGGACGTCAATTCCAAGCAACGCCAATCGATTCTCGGGAGAGGTCGGGAAGACCCATTTACATTCGGTGCCCGGGCGGAAGACCATACGCACTCCATGGCTGGCTTCCGCTTTTGTTCCGCCCTCTTGCTGATGTTTGCCCTCACGTCCTCGGCCCACGCGGCCGAGGCGGGACCTCCTGTCAACGTGCTCGACGGGTGGCGCTTCCGATGGGGCGACTCCCCCGTGGGCTCGGATGGCACGCCCCTGTGGGCGAAGGAAACGGGGGATTCGAAGGAGTGGCGGACCACGCCCGCGCTCACGGCGCCAGAGGGGCGCGGCGACCACAAGTTCATGTGGCTCAGCATCCCCATCCCCGACGGCGGCTGGACGGACCCCGCGCTGTACCTGGGCGAAATCACCCACGCGCTCGAGGTGTACGCGGACGGCCAGCGCATCTACACGAGCGGCAAGATCCGGCCGGACAGCTACGAGATTGGCGAGAACCTGTCCTGGCACATCGTGCCCCTGCCGCGCGACGCGCAGGGCAAGCGCGTGCTGCTGCGCATCCAGTCCAGCAATCCCAACATCGGCGTGGCCCAGGCCGCGCAGGTGGGCTCGAAGTATGACCTGCTGGTCTACGTGACGCGCCAGGGCCAGGCGCCCTTCGTCATCTGCTGCCTGCTGCTGGCGGTGGCGCTCGGCGCGGGTGGCGCCTTCGCGCTCCACTGGCGGCGCCGGATGCTGGCGGGCTTGGCGGTCTCCGCGGCCAGCGGCGGCCTGATCCTCCTGGGCCTGAGCGGCATGCCCACGGCGCTGTGGGGCTCGTCCGCCGCCGCCACGCTGGGCACCACGGTGGGCATCTTCCTGCTCGTCGCCGGGCTGATGGAGTTCGTCTCGGACGCGCTGCTCGACAACCGGCGCGGCTGGTTCCAGAAGGCGGCCATGGTGTTCTCGCCCGTGGCGGGCGTGTGCGCCCTGGCGACGCTCCTGGACCTGGGCATCGGGCAGCGCATCCTCGTGCCCTTCCTCCCCATGGCGATGGTGGTGCTGCTGGTGGTGCTCTCGGTGGCCATCACCCAGGCGTGGTTGGGCAACCCGGACGCGCGCCTCTTCGTCGGTGGCTTCGCGGGGCTCGTCCTCTCCATCGTCCTCACCATCCTCCCCGTCATCGGCCTGGTGGGCTGGTCGCTGGGCAACGTCACGCACTGGGGCTACGTCGCGTTGACGCTGTCGCTGCTGGGCATCGTCACCCGCCGCTCCATCATGGTGGTGCGCACGCTCGAAGCGCACACCCACCAGTTGGAGGCGCGCGCGCAGGAAGTGCGCAACCTGGCCGAGCGCATGGGCAACGGCGCCGGCGAGCTCGCCACGGTGGTGCAGCAGCTCCGCTCGTCCAGCGACGAGCAGACCGAGGGCGTCAGCCGTCAGGCCGTGGCGCTCCAGGAGGCGGAGCAGACGGTGAAGGAGATCCGCCGCAGCTCGCAGATGACGGCGGAGAAGGCCAGCGCGCTCGCGGCTTCCGCGGAGAGCGCCGAACAGGTGGGCCGCGAGGGAACGGCCGCATTGGAGCGCACGCTGTCGGACCTGGCGGCCATCCGCACCGAGGTCTCCGACATGGCCCGACGGATCTTCGCGCTCGACGAGCGCACCCGCGAGGTCTCCGGCATCGTGGACTCCGTGAAGGACCTGGCGGACCAGTCCAACATGCTGGCCATCAACGCCGCCATCGAGGCGGCGCGCAGTGGTGAGAGCGGCCGTGGCTTCGGCGTGGTGGCCCGGGAGATGCGCGGCCTGGCGGACCAGTCCATCCAGGCCACGCACCGCATCCGCGAGGTGCTCGACGGCGTCAGCAACAGCATGCGCGAGGCGGCCCGCTCCAGTGAGAAGGGCGACGAGCGCGTGCGGCTGAGCCTCGACGCCGTGCGGACCTCCAGCGCGCAGTTCCAGCAGCTGGCCGACATCATCGGCGACACCAGCTCCAGCGTGCGGCAGATCACCGCCGCCGTCAGCGCGCAGGATGCGGGCACCCACCAGATGGCTCAGGCCATCCAGGAGCTGTCCGGGCAGATGCAGCGCACGCTGAAGACGGTGCAGGAGACGCAGGAAGCCACCCGCTCCGTGCAGTCGCTCGCGGAGAGCATGTCCGGCATGGCCAGCCAGACGCTCAAGGCGGAAGGCCTGTCCGTGCCCGCGGCGCAGGCGCAGGCGCGCTGATTCCGCGGCCTCCACCTCCGAGCCCGGTGGCCCTCACGGCCACGGCTCGGAGGCTCCAGCGGGCGCTGGAAGCTCAGCCCAGCGCCTCCTCCAGGAAGGGCGCGGTCTGGCTGAGGGGCAGGCCCACCACCTCCTCCGGTGGGCCCGCCACCACCACCCGCCCGCCCTTGTCCCCAGCGCCCGGGCCCATGTCGATGACCCAGTCGCTCGCGGCCACCACGCGCATGTCGTGCTCGACCAGGATGACGGTGTTGCCGGAGGCCACCAGCCCCTCCAGTTGCGTCATCAGCTTGTCCACGTCGGAGGGGTGCAGGCCCGTGGTGGGTTCGTCCAGCACGTACAGCGAGCTGCCGCGCTGGGCCCGCTGAAGCTCCGTGGCCAGCTTGATGCGTTGGGCCTCGCCGCCGGACAACTCCGTCGCGGGCTGCCCCAGCCGCAGGTATCCCAACCCCACCTCCCGAAGGACGGCAAGCGGCCGCTGCACCAGCGGGTCCTCGCTGAAGAAGTCGTGGGCCGCGTCCACCGTCATGCCCAGCACCTCGGCGATGTTCTTGCCCCGGTACTGAATCTCCAGCGTCTTGGCGTTGTAGCGGGCCCCCTGACACGTGGGGCACGGCGCGTACACGCTGGGCAGGAAGAGCAGCTCCACGCTGACGAAGCCCTCGCCTTCGCACGTCTCGCAGCGGCCCTTGGCCACGTTGAAGGAGAAGCGTCCCACGTCGTAACGCCGGGAGCGTGCGGCGGGCGTCGCGGCGAAGAGCTTGCGGACGTTGTCGAACAGCCCCGTGTACGTCGCCAGGTTGGAGCGCGGCGTGCGTCCAATGGGCTTCTGGTCCACCTGCACCAGGCGCTTGATGCCCTCCATGCCGGAGGCAATCCTGCCGCCGGTGGTGTGGATGCCCGTGCGCTCCAGCGCCTCTCCCTCGTCCTCGTTCTCCGGCACCGCGAGGCCCAGGTGTCCGGCCACCAGCTCCACCAGGACCTGACTTACGAGGCTCGACTTCCCGGAGCCGGAGACGCCCGTCACCGTGGTGAGGACGCCCAGCGGGAAGTCGACGTCCAGGCCCTTCAGGTTGTTGCGCGACACGCCCTGCAGGCGCAGCCAGCCCTTGGGCGAACGCCGCGTGCCGCGGTGCTTCTCCGCGTCGCCAAAGAGATAGCGCCGCGTCCGGGACGCCTTCACCGCCTGCAGGCCCTCGAGCGGACCGCTGTAGAGAATCTGCCCGCCCTGCTCACCCGCGTCGGGCCCGACATCGACAATCCAGTCCGCGTGACGGATGACATCCACCTCGTGCTCCACCACGAACAGCGAGTTGCCTGAGCCCTTGAGCTGGTCCAGCGCCTTCAGCAGCGCTGCGGTGTCCGCGGGGTGCAGCCCAGCGGACGGCTCATCGAGCACGTACACCACGCCGAACAGGTTGGAGCGCACCTGCGTGGCCAGTCGCAAGCGCTGGAGCTCGCCAGGAGACAGCGTCGGCGTGCCGCGCTCGAGCGACAAGTAGCCCAGGCCCAGCTCCGTCAGGACGTTGACGCGCGCCAACACGTCGTGGGCGATTCGCTGGGCCACCAGCGCCTTCTCCGGATGGGCACGAGCAAGCGCCGCCACGTCCTTGGCCGTCCCATCCGCCACGGGCGCGAGCAGGGCCGTGAGCTCACTGAGCGGCAGACGCGACAGCTCGCCGATGTCGAGCCCCGCGAAGGTGACGGACAGGGACTCGCGGCGCAGGCGCTTGCCGTGGCATTCGGGGCAGTCGCCGCTCACCATGTACTGCGAGACGCGCCGCTTCATCAGCGCGCTCTGCGTGGTGGCGAAGGTCTGGAGCACGTAGCGCCGGGCGCCCGTGAAGGTGCCCATGTAGCTGGGCGGCTCCTTGCGCTTGAGGGCCCGCTGCGTCTCGGCCGGAGTGAAGCCCGCGTAGACAGGCACCGTGGGCTGCTCCTCCGTGAAGAGAATCCAGTCCCGGTCCTTCTTCGGCAGCTCGCGCCACGGCCGGTCGACGTCGTAGCCGAGCGTCACCAGGATGTCGCGCAGGTTCTGACCGTGCCACGCGGGCGGCCAGGCGGCAATCGCCCGCTCCCGGATGGTGAGCGAGTCATCCGGCACCATCGACTTCTCGGTGGCGTCGTAGATGCGTCCCAACCCGTGGCACTTGGGGCACGCGCCCGCGGGCGTGTTGGGGGAAAAGGCGTCCGAATCCAGGTGCGGCTGGCCGCGTGGATACGTGCCCGCGCGCGAGTACAGCAGCCGCAACGAGTTCGCCAACGTCGTCACGCTCCCCACGGAAGAACGCGTGGTGGGCGCGCCCCGGTGCTGCTGGAGCGCCACGGCAGGGGGCAGCCCGTCGATGGCGTCGACCTCCGGCACACCCGCCTGGTCGATGAGACGGCGCGCATAGGGGGCCACGGATTCGAAGTACCGCCGCTGCGCTTCCGCGTAGAGCGTGCCGAAGGCCAGCGACGACTTGCCCGAGCCCGACACGCCGGTGAACACGACGAACGCGTCGCGGGGAATTCGGACGTCGACGTTCTTCAGGTTGTGCTGGCGGGCGCCGCGCACCTCCACGAAGCCCTGCTCGGCGGAACCTGATGCATCTGGGTGCTGCTTCGAACGACGAGCCCTGGCCATAGGCCCCACGCTGAGTTGTCGGAAGGGATGAAATCCGGCGGCGTTGTACCCGAGGCGCATGTGGGAGACACGCGCGAACACGGGCCACGGACCCGGGCTCGACGAACGCTCCCCGACTCACCGGCCAGGCAGTGTCAGCAGCACCCGCGCGCCCGGGCCCGGACTCTCCACCACGCGCGCGTCGCCACCATGCCCCCGCGCCACCTCGCGCACGAGGCTGAGTCCCAACCCCACGCCCCCCGCGTCCCGCTCCAGGCGGTGGAAAGGCGTGAAGACGTCCTCACGGTGCGTCTCCGGGATGCCGCGCCCCTCGTCCTGGACAGCGACTTCCCACTGCGCGTCCCGGTGCGCCAGCTCCAGCCGCACCTCGGACCCCCGAGGCGCGTAGCGGAGGGCGTTGGCCAGCAGGTTGTCCACCGCTCGACGAACGGCCATCGCATCCATCCGGCAGTCGGCCTCGTCGGGGCCCACCACGCGCAGCGACACACCGCGACGGTCCGCCTCCGCCCATGCCCCCGCGGCGGCTTCGTCCAGCAGCCCGCGCAAATCCCCCTGCTGCAAATCGAGGGCGCCGCCCGCCGCCGACAGCTCCAGCAGCGCACCGGCGACGCTGGCCAGCCGGTCCACCTCGCGCCGGTTCTCCTCCAGCACGGTGCGCAACTCCTCCGCGCCACGCTCGCGCCGCAGCGCCAGGTCCAAGCCGGTGCGCATGAGGGCCAGCGGCGTGCGCAGCTCGTGCGCGGCGCGCGCGATGAGGCGTTCTTGCGCTTCACGCGCCGCGCGCACGCGCACCGCGGCCTCGGTCAGCGCCAGGCGCACCTCCATGATTTCGTCCCGGGGCTCATCCACGGGCACGGGGGCCACCATGCCTCCGTCGCGCGAGCGAGCCACCTGGTCCGCGATGCCGTGAAGCCGTCGCGCGAGCCCCCTCGCCTGCCAGCCCTGGATGCCAATCAGCACCCCGCCCAAGAGCAGCGCCAGCACGGTGGCGACGGAGGTGAAGGTGCCCACCGCCTGGTCCACCGTCCCCAGGGACGCCACCAACTGCAGGACGTGGGGCACGCCCTTCGGCGAGCGCACCTGCACCGTCAGCACGCGAAGCCGCATTCCCGTGCCCAGGCGCTGCGTCTCCAGCCGCGACGTGGGCCCGTCCTCGGGCAGCACCCGTTCGTAGACGGTGGGTGACTCGGGCGGGAAGACGGAGAGCAGCGTCCCATCCGGTCCGTAGAGCCGGGTCGCGGGGACGAAGGTACGCACCTCTCCCGCCAACGGGGAGGGCTCCACGTGCAGATGCGGGCGCCCATCCGGAGCGTCGAAGAGGCTCACGCTCTCCGCCGCGGCTTGAGACAGCAAGGCTTCGTCCAGGGTCCGCTCAAGCACCACGCGGAACACCTGGACGGCCACGCCCAGCGCGGCGACCACCGCCACCACGGGCACCACCGCGCCCCACAGCCACATCCGCCGGACCAACCTCACCGAGCGCCCTCAATCACCAACCGGAAACCCACCCCACGCACCGCCTGGATGGTCACCCCTTCCGCGCCCACCTCGGTCAGCTTCGCGCGCACGTAGCCCACGTAGACGTCCACGATGTTGGGGGGCCCATCGAAGCTGGGGCCCCACACCTTCGCCAGCAGGCTGGAGCGGGTGTGGACCTCGCCCGCGCGCGAAGCCAGCTCCCCCAGCAGGGCGAACTCGCGGCCCGTCAAGGCCACCTCACGGTCGCCACACGTCAACATCCGCCGCCGGGCATCGATGTGAATGGCCCCTCCGCCCCAGGACTGCGTCTGGCCCTCGGAGCGGCGGTGCAGCGCCTCCAGGCGCGCGAGCAGTTCCTCGAAGGCAAAGGGCTTCACCAGGTAGTCATCCGCGCCAGCGCGCAGGCCCGTCACCCGCTCCCCCACCGTGCCGCGGGCGGTGAGCATCAGCACCGGCGTCATCAAGCCGCGTTCGCGCCAGCGCCGCAGCAGCGCCACGCCATCCATGCCGGGCAGGGCCCAGTCGAGGATGATGGCGTCGTAGGCCACCTCGCCTGCCTGGTCGAGCGCGTCCTCCGCCGTGCGGCAGGTGTCCACGAGGTGGCCCTCTTCCCCGAGCCCCCGCCGGAGCAGGTTCGCCATCCGCTCCTCGTCTTCCACCAGCAGCAGCCTCACGGCACCGGCCTCCTTCACCCCATCATGCACGCGCCTGCGTGCGCGTCCTACCTGCGAACCATGGGTAGAGCGTGGGAAGGATGACCAGGGTCAGCAGCGTGGAGGTGACGAGCCCACCGACCACCACCGTGGCCAGGGGCCGCTGCACCTCGGCGCCTACCCCTCGAGCGAGCATCATCGGGATGAAGCCCAGCGCCGCCACCAGCGCCGTCATCAGCACGGGCCGGGCCCGCTCGCGGGCCGCCATCACCACCGCCTCACCGGGAGCATGGCCGTCCGCTTCGAGCCGCTGTTCGCGCGACATCAGCACGACGCCGTTGAGCACCGCGATGCCGGACAGCGCGATGAAACCCACTGCCGCGGAGATGGACACGGGCAGGTCCCGGGCCGCCAGCGCCATCATCCCGCCCACGCACGCGAAGGGGACGTTGGCGAAGATGGCCAAAGCGGGACGCATGCGGCGGAAGGCGAACAGCAGCACGGCGAAGATGAGGAGGGCCACGGCGGGAAGCACCAGCGAAAGCCTTTGCCGTGCCTCCGTCAAGGTCTCGTACTGACCGCCCCACTCGAGCCGGTAGCCATCAGGCGGAGCGAGCGACTGCTCCACGCGGCTCCGTGCCCGCTCCACCACCGTCCCCAGGTCCGCGCCTCGCACGTTGAAGCCCACCACCAGCCGGCGCTGGCCCCCTTCCCGGCTCACCAGCCCGGGCGAGGAGGTCAACCGCACGTCCGCCACGCGGGAGAGCGGCACCAGGCCCCCCGTCTCCGTGGGGAGGGGCAGCTCGGCCAGGGAGAAGGCATCGGACGCGCCCGTCAACCGCAGGACGATGGGCACGCGCGCCGCCCCATCCCAGGTGGCGCCCACCTCCACGCCACTGCGCACCGCGCTCACCGCCTCCAGCACATCGACCGCGCCCAGGCCCGCGCGGGCCGAATCGAGCGGGCGAGGCGTCACCTCGAGGAGCGGCACCTCCGGCGGAGCGAGCACACGCACGTCCACCGCGCCTGGTTCCTGGCTCAACAGCGCCGCGGCCCGGCGAGCCAGGAGCCCGAGTTCGGTCAGGTCCTCGCCGTAGATGCTGAGCGCCACGTCCGTCACCGCGCCCCCGAGCAGCTCGTTGAAGCGCATCTGGATGGGCTGCGTGAAGGCCGGGTCTCCACCTGGGACACGGGCCTCCAGCACCTGCCCCATCTCCTCGATGAGCGACTCACGGGTGAGCCCGGGCCGCCACGCGTCCCTCGGCGCCAACGACACGAAGACGTCCGCCATCTCCAAGCCCATGATGTCCGTGGCCACCGCGGGGCTGCCCACGCGGGAGACGACCTGGCGGACCTCCGGAATCGCTTCGAGCAGGACTCGCTCCATCCGGCCCGCTTCTCTCACCGCCGCGTCCAGGCTGATGTCGGGGACACGCGTGGTTTGAATCACCATGTCGCCTTCGTCCAACTGCGGCGTGAACTCCGTGCCCGCGCGAGCGAAGATCCACCCACCCACGGCCAACAGGAACACGGCCACGGCGGCCACGGGCACGCGCCGGCGCACGCTCTGACGCAACGCCGGAGCGTAGAGACGCTCGAACCAGCGGACCAGCAGTGGCTCACGCGCGGGGACGTGCTCGGGGCGGATGAGCCAACTCGCGGCGGCGGGGATGAAGGTCAGCGACAGCAGCAGCGCGGTGGCCAGCGCGAAGACGACGGTCATCGCCATGGGCCGGAACATCTTCCCGTCCACGCCTCGCAGGGACAGGATGGGCAGGTACACGAGCAGGATGATGAGCACGGAGAAGAAGACGGGGCGGGCCAGGGACACGGCCGTCTCCTCGACGTGCTCACGGGGCGGTCGTTTTTTCTCCTCCGGCGACAGATGCGCCAGCCGGTGGAACAGGCCCTCCACCATCACCACCGCGCCATCCACCAGCAGGCCGAAGTCGATGGCTCCCAGGCTCATCAGGTTGCCGGGGATGTCCAGCGCCACCATGGCGGTGGTCGCGCCCAGCATGGACAACGGAATGGCCGAAGCGACCAGCAGGCCCGCGCGCACGCTGCCGAGCAACAGGAAGAGGACGCCCACGACGAGCAGCCCTCCTTCCAGCAGGTTCTTGCCCACGGTGCGCACCGTGCCGCGCACCAACGTGGCGCGGTCATAGACGACGTCCAACCGCACGTCCTCGGGCAGCAGCGCCCGCACATCGGGGAGCGCGTCGGAGATGGCGCCCGTCACGGCGAGCGCATTGGCATCCCGGAGCATCTGCACCATGACGTAGACCGTCTCGCCGCGCCCATTGGCGGTGGCGCTGCCAATGCGAGGCAGCGCGCCTTCGGTGACCTCGGCCACATCGCCCAGGCGCACGGCCATGGCCCCAGGCCGGGGAATCAACGCCTCTGCCAGGTCGGCCGGCGCCCGAGGCCGCGCCACGGCGCGAATCAGGACGTGGCGCTCTCCCACCGGAAGGCTCGCGCCCGGAGCGCTGCCGGTGGCTCGCTCCAGCGCGTCACGCAACTGCGCGAGCGTCACGCCCCGCTGGGCCAGCCGCACCGCGTCCGCGCGCACCTCCAGCGTGCGCTGGTGGCCTCCCCAACTGTTGACCTCCACCACGCCCGGCACCGTACGCAGGCGGGGCGCCACGCGAAACTGCGTCAGCTCGAGCAACTGCGCGCCCGTGCGCTCCGGCGAGGACAGCGTGAAGTGGAAGACTTCGCCCAACCCACCGGTGAGCGGCCCCAGCTCCGGTGGGTCCACGCCCGGGGGCAGCGTGGAGCCGAGCACGTTGAGGCGCTCCTGCACCTGCTGCCGGGCCCGGTACGGGTCCACGCCGTCCTCGAACACGGCGGTGACGGAGGAAAGGCCATAGCGGGACAGGCTGCGCTGCTCCTCGAGTCCGGGCATGCCGCCCAGGGCCACCTCCACCGGCCGCGTCACCAGCCGCTCCACCTCCTCGGGCGTCAGGCCGGGCGCACGCGTGAGAACGAGCACCTGGTTGGTGGTGATGTCCGGCATCGCGTCCAGCTCCAGGCGGAGCGACACCGCGACGCCCGCCAGCGCGAGCACGCCCGTGAGGACCAGGACCCAGACCCGGTGACGCACCGACCAGCGCACGAGGGCTTCAATCACGGCGCCACCTCATCGCCGTCACCGGCCTGAGACTCCAACAGCAGCGCCGCGCCGTCAGCGGCGACCGCGTCCCGGGCAGACAGCGGCCCTTTCACCAAGGCCTCCGCGCCGGAGGTGGCCAGCACCTCCACTTCCCGGCGCACGGGCTGCCCCTCGCCGCCGCGCGTGAAGACGACCGTGCGCGCACTGTCGAAGGCCAGGGCGCGCGCGGGGACCAGCACCGTGTCCTCGCCCGCCGCGGCCTGGATGCGCAACCGGCCCCCCTGCCCCGCGCGCAGCACGGCGGCGGTGTCCTCCGGCTCGAACCACGCGCGCCACGTTCCATCCGCGGCGTCCACGACCGGGGACTGGCCCACCCACCGCACCGGAACAGCGATGCCCTGGGACGACACGAAGGCGAAGCTGGCGTCCTCGGGAGGACGCATGGACAGCCGGGCCTCCAGGCGCGCGGGACCGTCGGCGGCCACCCGCACCAAGGCGGCACTGGCCTCGGGCTGCATCTCCCCCAGCACCGCGCGCACCTCGGTGACGATTCCTCCAATGGGGCTCTTGAGCCAGACGGTGCCGCGCTCCGCCACGCCCCGGGCTTCCCCGGGAGCGATGCCCGCCACGCGCAACACCGCGTGCGCCGCGACCAGGGCGGCGCGGGCCTCGGCCTGTTGCGTCTGGGCGTCGGCCAGGTCGGGCAACTTCGCCAGCCCCTGGGCATGAAGCGCCTCCAGGCGCTCCACCTGCCGCGAATAGGCCTCCAGCCGCAGCGAGGCGGCGCTGGCGGCCCCTGCCGCCTCCACCACCTCCGGCATCAGCACCTCCACCAGCGGGTCTCCCACCTTGACCTGCTGACCCGGCCGCGCGCGCACCTGCTGCACTCGGGCGCGGAACGGCGCGGAGAGCGCGGCGACGGCGTCCGGGCTGGACAGCACCAGCGCGGGGGCCTCCGCCAGGGCCACGCGAGACGCCGCGCGCACGGGCACCCACGCCGAAGCCGCGGAGGCGCGCGCGGGGGGCGGCGCGGGAGGAACCTCCGCGGTGGAGGAACCGGACGTGCACGCCCCGGACAGGACGAGCATCGGCACAGCGACGAAACGACGGACGAAGGGCGTCATGGCAGAGCGGAGAGCAGGAGGTGGAGCCGCGCGGCGGCGAGCGAGGCTTCGCCACGGGCGAGCGCGAGCCGGATGTTGGCGGCGGCCCGGGCGCGGCGGGCGCGAAGGACGTCAGGCAGCGTGCTCTGGCCCGCGCGCAGCAACACGTCGGCCAGCCGCGCGGCCTCTTCGGCCTTGGGCGCCAGGGACTTCTCGACGACGGAAAGCTGCGCCGCGGTCTGCTCGCGCTCACGGAACGCCAGGGCCAGCTCCGCGGCGGCGCGCAGCGCGGCTTCCTGGGCCTCGCCCTCCAGACGTTCAGCGGCGGCGAGGAGCGCGCCACGCTCGCGCTGACCCGTGTCGAACATCGGCGGCGTCACGCCCACCATCAGCAGGCCACTGAGCCCGCCGTAGTACTCACGCACGCCCTGCGCGCCCACCGTCACCTGCCAGCCCCGCGCGGCCCGGACCTCCGCCGCGCGGGCCCGCTCCGCCACACCCAGCAGGCGCCGGGCCTCCGCCTCTGGAAGCTCGGAGGCGCGCGCCAGCCACCGCGCTTCTTCGGAAGGCGGCGGCAATGCCACTTCCGGCAGTGCCTCCGCGACCACCAGGTGCGCATCGGGCTGACGGCCCACCAGTGCCGCCAACGACAGCCGCGCGTGGGTCACCTCCGCCTCGCGCGCCAGGAGCGCCAACTGGGCCTCGGCCTCGAACCCTTCCGCTTCGGCCAGCTCCAACCGGGTGGCGCCGCCCAGCGCCAGCGCGTCCGCGACGGAGGTGCGCAGCGCACCCGCCAACGTCGCTTCCTGCTCGGCCGACGCAGCGGCCTGCTGGGCCGACCAGAGCGTCAGCCAGGCCCGCGCCACCTCCAGCCGGCGGTTCAGCAGCGCGGCCACGGCCTCCCGCTCCAGCGCCCGGGTCTCCGCGCTCGCCGCGTCGCGCTGAGCCCCCGCCAGATTCGACAGGAAGAGCGGTTGCTCCACCGACACCGTCAGCTCGAAGCCTGGACCCTCGGGCTGGGCGCGCCGCCCCGGCACCACGCTGAGCGTGGGGTTGGCGGCGAGCCACGGCAGCCGCGCGTCCCACACACGCCGCGTTTCCACGGCGCGCGCCAGGCTCGCGGGCAGCGCGGCTTTCGCGGCCAGCGACTGGGACTCGGCGAAGGTGAGTGGAGGGGACTCTCGCGCCGGAGCCGCGGCGAGGAGTGTGACGAGAAGGACCCACATGCCGCGCACCCTAGGGAGGGCGCGCTCATGCCGTTTGAGGGCATCCTGAGAGAATTCTCAGAGAAGCCCTATGGGGTCCGACTGCTGCGCAGCGCGGCCGCCTGTCTGCACGCCACCAGCAGCATCACGGTGAACGTGGCCACCAGCACGACGACCTCTTCCCAGTCGGCCAGCGGGTCCTCGTTCTCATTGAGCAGCGCCAGGCTGAGCAGGCACAGCACCAGGTGCACGGAGAACACGGGCAGGGACGCACGGCCCAGCGCCTCCAGCACGCGGGGGCGCAGCCAGCGGAACACCTTGGGACTCAGCCAGCTCGCCAGCAGCGCCACGGCCAGGAAGTTCACCAGCCGCACGGGCGCCAGGGTCCACTTGTCGATGAGGGCGCCATACAGGTCCAGGTCGATGCTGAAGATGCCCACCTGGTAGCGCATCAGCAGCAACGCCACGCTCACCACCAGCGCCCCGCTGAGCAGCACGGGCGAAACGACCTCGCGCTTCTCCGGCGCCGTGGCACGGCCCACACCCAGCCACACGCCCAGCACCCACAGGAACTGCCAGGCGAATACGTCGAAGGCCCCCGACAGCTCGATGCGCAGCGGTGGCCACGGCAGCACCGGGATGAACACCAGCACATCGTAAAGGGCGCGCTTCAAGCCCAACTGCGCCGACAACCACACCAACCCGCTCAGACACAGGATGCGCGTCCACCCCCCCTTGCGCGCACCCAGCAGGATGAAGGGCGTCAGCAACAGCAGCACGACGTAGAGCGGGAGGATGTCGAGCAGCGGTGGACAGTAGAGCAGGAACAAGCTGCTCCACAGCGCGGTGATGGGGTCCTCGTGGAAGAAGCCCAGCAGGTTGTGGATGGCGGGACGGTGCGTCGCCATGCCCAACGTCCCGATGACCGCGAACGCGAAGGCCAGCAACGCCACGTGGTAGCCGTAGACCTTGAGCGCCCGCTGCCAGAGGCTGCGCCACAGCACGTTCGGATCCGCCGCTTCAATCTTGTTGGCGTACACCACGCCCACGAGAAACGCGGACAGGAAGACGAAGCCCTCGGCCGCGGAGACGAATCCGAATGGCTGGTTGCTGATCGTGTTCAGGCGCGTCGGCAGGTGCGTCAGCGTCATCAACACGAGCAGGATTCCGCGCAGGCTGTCGAGCTCGGGTCTGCGATTCATGTGGACGAAGGTCGGCTTGAAGGGTTCTCGGGTCAGGTGGGCCGTTGAGGATGCCCTCAATGGAGGATTCCACACTGTCCATAACCCATTCCGACAGATCGGTCCCATCGCCCACACGTAGGGTTCCACCCTCCCAGGAATCTCCACGGCCCCATCGACGTCACCACACACCCAGTCTGTGTCACAGCGAGCACAGCGCACACACACGCTCCGTAACTGACTAGGCTGCGAGCGCCTCGGGCCCACCTGGATGCGCCGCCAGTGGCAGCGCATCCAGATCAGGCCCCGCGGCTGCACTGCGGGCCGGTCATGGCCCTCTCACTGCCCGGTCTCGCCGGGTACAGGAGAACCTGGATGCTCACATCGAAGAATCCCCAGCGCTTTCTGCACGCGGCACTCCTCTGCGCCCTGTCCTGGAGCGGCCAGGCGATGGCCTCCGGCGCGGAGGAGCGTGCCCCCACCGACGCGAAGGCGCGGATCCATCCCCAGAACGCGAAGGCCCTGTTGCGCGCGGAGCGCCTCCTCGCGTCCGAGCCCCACTTCCTCCCTCCGCCCCTGCCTGACTGTCCCGGGATGATCGACCACGGCGTCGTCCGGCTCGGTGTCGCGCCCGCGGGGCACCTGAACCTCCCCTGCCCCACCAACACGGTCTCCAGCGGCACCTTCGGCACCCGCACGATTGGCTTGCGCTACCTGCCCACCAACGGCGAGGCCGCCGCGCCCGGGAGCGCGTGTGAGGGCTGGGGCGTCGCGAGCGCCGACCTGGGCATCTCCGGCTACAGCTCCGCGGACTGCGGCGCGTCCTCCAACCTCACGGTGGAGATCAACGCGCCATCGCCCATCTCCACCATGTCGGTGGTGCGCGTGGGGAACACGTTCCGGGTGACGCACATCTACACGCCGTCGCCGGTGACGAACCATCTGTACCAGGTGGATGTCCTCATCGAGAACATCGGCACGGCCTTCATCTCCGACCTGCGCTACACGCGCGGCATCGACTACGACATCCTGCCCAACACCTTCTCCGAATACGTCACCGTCGCGGGCACCGCGGGCAACCCCTGGGTGGTGAGCGCGGTTGACAACAACTTCGTGTCACTGGACCCGCTGGCCATCAACTACTCGCTCATGGGCGGCACGGGTGACTTCACCAACGTGGGCCCTGGTGACCTGGGCGCGCAGCTCGACTTCCGGCTGGGCTCGCTCGCCGTCGGACAGGTCCGCTCCTTCCGGACGTTCTACGGCGCCGCGGGCAACCAGGCTGACGCGCTCAATGCCCTGTCGGCCGTGGGCGCGAGCACGTACTCGCTGGCCAAGGGAAACTGGAACGGCACCGGAGATCCGCTGAGCCCCACCGGCGCACCTGCGGGGACGTTCGGCGCGACCACCGGCCAGCCGAACACCTTCATGTATGGCTTCCGCCCGCCGGAGTCGCCGACGAGCTGCACGGTGGAGTGCCCCGGCTTCCTGTCCCACGGCGTCTACACCGTGGACCACTCGGGCGACCTGGACCGCTGCGTCGTCAACGGCCAATACGCGAACAACACCGTGGCCGTCACCTACCTGTTCGGCGAACGCGTCGAGTTCACCTGCAGCGACTACGGCAGCCCGCACGGCAATCCGTGCAACGTCGGTCCCGGCGCCGACACCTGCAACCTGGCGGCCTTCCAGAGCCTGTGCAGCAGCCCGACGTTCGCGCAGTACTGCCTGTAAGCGGCCGCGCGCTCAGACCTTCAAGCCCGACTGCGGCGGCGCGTCCGGTACGCGCCGCCGCAGGAGCGAAGCCCCCACCAACAGCGCGACGCCCGCCGCCACCGCCCCACTGGTGAAGGGCGCACCAGGCCCCAGCCGTGAGTAGAGGAAGCCGCTCCACACCGGCCCCACCACGCGCGCGAGCCCACCCGCCGACTGCACCACGCCCAGCACCCCGCCGCGCAGCTCGCGCCCCGCGAACCCGGAGGCCAGGCTGGCCATCAGCGGCTGCAACAGGCCCGTCCCCGAGCCCACCAGCACCATGGCCAGCACCAGCATGGCACCGTGGCCCGCGGCGGCGATGCACGTGAGCCCGGCCCCCATGCACGCGGCGCCCACCAGCACCAATGTCGTGTCCCGGACCCGGCGCGTCAGCCAGCCGATGACGAAGGCCTGAAGCACGAAGGTAACCAGGCCCATCAACGCGAAGAGCCGCCCGATCTCCTGTTCGCCCCAGCCGAAGCGCGCCTGGGCCAGCAGCCCCAGTGACACCTGGAGGTTCGTCATCCCGATGAACACCAGGAACGTCAACGCCAGCACCGCGCCCAGCCCGGGCCGGGCCAGGACGTCGGACAGCCGCACCCGGGGACGGTCTGGCGCTTCGTGCCGCTCCGCCTGCGGGCGGTGTGTCTCCGGAAAGAAGAAGAGCACGCCGAGCATCGCCGCCGCCGCCATCACCGCGCCCGCCAGCGGTGGCGCCCAGGCGCCATGCACATGGAGGAGGCTGCCAATGACGGGCCCCAGCACCATGCCCAGGCCAATGCCCGCGCCGACGAGCCCCATGCCCGCGGCCCGCCCACTCTCGTCCGTGACGTCCGCCACCGCCGCCTGACACGCCGCCAGGTTGCCCGCGGTGGCTCCCGCGAGCAGCCGCGACGCGAACAACCACGGCAGCCATTGGACGTGGGTGGAGTACGCGAACAGGGCCATGGAGATCGCGTTGCCCAGCAGGCTCAGCAGGATGACGGGGCGGCGCCCCACCCGGTCCGACAGCCGCCCCAGCACCGGCGAGGCGACGAGCTGCGCGAAGGAGAACAACGCCAGCAGCACACCCGCCGTCGTGGCCGTCCCGCCCATGGACTCCACGTAGAACGGCAGCAACGGGATGATGAGGCCGAAGCCCACCAGGTCCAGGAACACCGTGACGAAGACGAGCGCCCGTACCCGTCGCTGCACGTTCCGGGGCACGGCAGAAGTCCATGATGGCGGGGGCATGCGCCAGATGATTGACGGCCCCGCCCGCCAGGGGAACAGGTTTCGCATCCGGCGAATGGCCAGACTCAGCCGTTGCAGCCCCTACATCCCAGGCCCCCCCTCTGTACGCCGGGGGTCCTGCGCGAACCGGGCCTGCGCCTGCTTCCAGCTCAGCGCCGCTTCGCGGGAGGTGGGCCCACGGGCCTGGGGACCAGCAGGTCCTCGAAGAGGGAGAACACCTGCTCCGCCCCGCGTTGGAGCGCCGGTACTCCGCTGTGCGCCCACTGTTCGAGCAGCCACCCATCCGTGGCCTGTCCGATGCCCATGAGGGACGTCAGCAGCAGGGACTCCGGCACATCGCCGCGCACCGCGCCCAGCGCGCGCCCGTCCGCCAGGACGCGCTGGAACCACGACACCAGCGGCCCTTCGAAGCGCTGCCACGCCTCCTGGAGCTTCGGATGGGTGCGCGCCTGCGACATGCTCCGGAGAAGCCGGGCCGAGCGCTCGTCGTTCACGATGTGCGTCGTCAGCGCGAAGTACCGCTCACGCAGGGTGCGCCAGAAGCCGTCCGCGTCCGCGGGCCGCTGCCAGGCACCGAATCGCTGCGCCAGCGTGTCCAACGTGAGGGCCAGCACGGCGGCATAAAGGTCGTCCTTGCCCTCGAAGTAGTAGTACGCGACCCCCTTCGAGAAGCCCGCGCGCTCCAGGATGCGGTTGTAGGAGGCCCCATCGAAGCCGTGCTCCGCGAACTCCTCCGCGGCCACGGCGAGGAGTGTCTGTCTGCGCTCGGGGTCGAGCCTGCTGGCGCGGGGACGGGGCATTGGACGAAGCGCTTCTATCAGGACGCGCCAGGAGTGTCGCCGAGCGCCGCGCGATGCAGCTGATGCCACGCGACGATGGCGCGGTCCGCCCGGATGAGCGTGCCGTGGGTCAGCGCACCGGAGCGAGGCAGGCTGGAGCGGACCATCCGGTAGTCGTCCGGCTGGATGAAGCGGAACTCGAACGCAATCGCCAGCCGGGCAGCGAGCCACCGGAGCCCTGGCAGCCGGACGTATTGCTGGTGGAAGCGCGCCGCGATCCACGTGTGCTCGGTATCCACGGGCGTGCAGACGACGGCGGCGACCAGCCGGGGCGTGAAGCGCAGGTGGAGGACGCCCGGGTAGCCCACGTCGACGGCGAAACGAAACCCCGTCCCAGGCGGACGTGTCTCCTTGCGCAGCCAGCCGATGGTGCGAATGGCCCCCGCGTCCACGTGAACCTCATAGGGGTCCAACCGCGTGTAGCCCGGCGGGACATAGCGCCGGTGCGCGAAGGGAAAGTGATGGAGGTCCATCATCCCCTCCATGACCCGGGTGAAGCGTGCGTTCCAGACCTCCTCCACCGCGGCGCTGCTCGAATCAGGCTCCGGCGCGTCCGCGAGCCAGGGCAGCGCGGGAAGGGACGCGGGCGCCCTGCCCCCCAGCCATGCCCAGATGAACCCATGCGCCTCGCGCACCGGATGCATGCGCAGCGCGAGGCCTCGCGCGGGCTTCGCGTCATGCCCTTCACAGGGCATGGCCAGACAGGCGCCGCCACCGCCGTAACGGAAGCCGTGGTAGGGGCATTCGAGCGCCCCCTGCCGCACGCGTCCGAGCCCGAGGTCCGCGCCCCGGTGGGGACAGGCCGCATCCGCGCAGTGGGCCTCGCCCGCGGCGTCCCGCCAGAGCACGAGCCGCCGCCCCAGGCGCTGGATTCCCAAGGGCCGTCCCGTCCCGAGCGCCGGTGACCGCGCCACCGCGTACCAATGCGCCGCCCACTGCTCGGCGAGCTTCGAGCCTGTCGCCTCGTTCATCGAACACCCCGCCTAGACCGATGGTTGGACCACTGGTCTAATACTGGCGACCGACATGGGGGCTCGCAACCGAAAACGCGTGGGCGTGGCTACCCGGCCGGCTCAGGACGCTTCCGGGCGGGGCGGGAAGCGCGACAGCAGCTTGTGCACGGCGTCGTTGATCTTCTTCTGGAGTGCATCGGGCGACAGGTTGCGGTGGAGCTCCGCCTGGGCCGTGCCGCGCCAGACCAGCCGCTGCTCCCGGGCATCCACGCCATCGAGGATGAGCGTGCCCACGTCGTATTCGCGGACATAGGTGCGCGGGCCCCCCATGCCGTACGGATAGCCGTAGGGCCCGTAGAAGGAACTCCAAGGGCTCCAGTATGGACCCCAGGGGTAGCCATAGAAGGAGTCCACCGTGTCGACAGACACCTTGGTGTCGATGGCGCCCTGCCACCCCACGAGAAAGTCCGGGTCCTCGCTCATGTCCACCCTCTGGTAGCCACGAGCCTTCAGCTCCTGGTCCACCGCCATGCGCACGCGCACGTCGATGATGTCGTTGTAGACGCGGGCGTCCTTGCCCTGGGGCTGCGGCAGCCAGGCGTACCGGCGGAAGTCTTCGATGCGCTCGACGGCCGTGGGGTCATAGTTGGTGTTGACGCGGATGCCCGAGCAGGCCGCCAGCGCCAGCCCCAACAGCACGGGGGTGATTCGGAACAACAGCCGCATGGGAGCCTCCTGGATGTCGGGGCGCGGACACATCGCGGCCCCGGCTCCCTGCAAACCTAGGCGTCCGTCACACGCCCCTCGGGTACGGCCCGGCCGTTCGGCGGCTGTGGCGGAGCCGGTCCGGGCGAAAGGTCCGCCCGCTCGGGATGAAACCGCCGAATCCGTTGTTCGGTCCGCGCCTTCGCACGCCAGACCGTCTATATCCCCGGTTTTCGGCTCGCAGCCCTCTGTTTCAGGAGCAATCCTTGACACATCCCCATCGACGTTTCCCCGGCGCCAGGCATGTGCTGGTCTCCGCGTGCACCACTGCGCTGCTCACCTCCTGCGCGTCTTCCACCTCCGCGGAGAAAGCAGAACCGCCCGCGCCTGTCGCCACGGCGCCCGCCGAGGCGCCTGCGTCCAAGCCGAAGCCCACGTATGGGACCTTCGGCTTCGACACCCCGGGCATGGACCGCGACATCGTGCCGGGCAACGACTTCTACGGCTTCGCCAACGGCACCTGGGTGAAGCGGACAGAGATTCCGCCGGACCGCTCCAGCTACAACATGTTCACCACGCTGGCGGAGCAGGCGGACCAGCGCAACCGCGAGCTCATCGAGGCGCAGCGCCAGGCCCCCGAGGGCAGCGAAGCCCGGAAGGTGGGCGACATCTTCGCCAGCTTCATGGATGAGGCGGCCATCGAGGCCAAGGGCGTGGCGCCGCTCAAGCCGGAGCTGGAGCGCATCGCCGCCATCGGGCAGCGCAAGCAACTGGCCACGGTGCTGGGCGCCACCCTCCGCGCGGACGTGGACGCGCTCAACATGGGCGACGTCACCACGGACCGGCTCTTCGGCCTCTGGGTGGCCGAGGACCTGAACGAGCCGTCGCGTTACGCCCCCTACCTGCTGCAAGGCGGCCTGTGGCTGCCCGACCGGGACTACTACCTGGTCGACAACCCGCGCTTCACGGAGCTGCGCAAGAGCTACCAGGCGCACATCGCGGCCATGCTGAAGCTGGCTGGCTTCGATGACGTGGAGACCCGCGCGGGCCGCGTCTTCGCCCTGGAGCGGAAGATGGCCCAGGCGCACGTGTCGCAGGTCGACACGCGGGACATCTCCAAGGCGAACAACCCCTGGCCGCGCGCGGAGTTCGGGAAGCGCGCGCCCGGCCTCGCCTGGAAGGAGTTCTTCGACGCCGCGGGCCTGGGCACGCAGGAGCAGGTCATCGTCTGGCAGCCGAGCGCGCTGACGGCCCTGTCGAAGCTCGCCCAGAGCGAGCCCCTGCAGGCGTGGAAGGACTACCTGGCCTTCCACGCGGTGGCCCGCGCGGCCCCGTACCTGCCCAAGGCCTTCGTTGACGAGAGCTTCGCTTTCAACGGCAAGACGCTGAGCGGAACGCCCGCCCAGAAGGAGCGCTGGAAGCGTGGCGTGGACGCCACCAACCTCTCCATGGGCGAGGCGGTGGGCAAGCTCTACGTCGAGAAGTACTTCCCGCCGGAGGTGAAGGCGGAAGCGGAGGCCATGGTCCGCAACATCCTCACCGCGTTCGAGAAACGCATCGACGCGCTGACGTGGATGTCGCCCGAGACGCGGACCCGCGCCAAGGAGAAGGTGGGCACGCTCCAGGCAAGCATCGGTCACCCGGAGAAGTGGCGTGACTACTCGGGGCTCGACATCGTGGCCGGTGACGCCTACGGCAACGCCGAGCGCGCCGTCCGCTTCGAGTACCAGCGCAACGTCGCCAAGCTGGGCCAGCCCGTGGACCGGAAGGAGTGGTACATGGTCCCGCAGCTGGTGAACGCGCTGAACTCACCGCAGCAGAACTCCATCATCTTCCCGGCCGCCATCCTGCAGCCGCCCTTCTTCGACGCGAACGCGGACCCGGCCGTCAACTACGGCGGCATCGGCGCGGTCATCGGTCACGAGATCGTCCACAGCTTCGACGACGTGGGCGCCAAGTTCGACGCGCGCGGCAAGCTGGAGAACTGGTGGACGAAGGAGGACGAAGCGAAGTTCCAGGCTGCGGGGAAGGCCCTGGCGGCCCAGTACAACGAATACCGCCCGCTGCCGGACCTGTCTGTGAATGGCGAGCTGACGCTGGGTGAGAACATCGCGGACATGGCGGGGGTGGCGGTGTCCTATGACGCCTACCAGCTCTCCCTGGGCGGCAAGCCCGCGCCTGTCATCGACGGCTACACCGGTGACCAGCGCTTCTTCCTCGGCTTCGGTCAGGTGTGGCGCGCCAAGTACCGCGAGCCGTACCTGCGCCGCATCATCATGACGGACGGCCACGCGCCGGGCCCGTACCGCACCGCCACCGTGCGCAACCTCGATGCCTGGTATGGCGCGTTCGATGTCCAGCCCGGGCAGACGCTGTTCCTGTCTCCCGAGCAGCGCGTCCGCATCTGGTAGACGTCAGCAGAGCCGCATGACGCGGTCGTTCCCGCCAGTCGGATTCATTCGCGGCCGGCTGGCGGTTCGAATTCAATGCCAAACACAAAGGCGTCTGAAATGTCTCACCTGGCAAGCAATGGCCCCGTGATCGAAACACAGCGTCTCATCCTCCGGCCTCCCCGGACCGAGGACCTGGATGGCTTCGCGGCGCTGTCAGCCGACCCGGAGTCGGCGCGTTTCATCGGAGGGGTCCAGCCGCGCACGATGGCGTGGCGCAACCTGTGTGTGCTGGCGGGCTCGTGGTCGCTCCAGGGCTTCGCGATGTTCTCCGTGCTGGAGAAGTCCACGGGCGCGTGGGTGGGTCGAGCGGGCCCGTGGCAGCCGGAGGGCTGGCCGGGAACGGAGATTGGCTGGGGCCTGCTCCGCGAGTACTGGGGCCGGGGCTACGCCACGGAGGCGACGGCGGCGACCATGGACTGGGCCTTCGACCACCTCGGCTGGACCGACGTCATCCACTGCATCGCGCCGGAGAACACCCCGTCCCAGCAGGTCGCGCTCAGGCTGGGGTCGCGCGTGCTGGGAGAGGCACACCTGCCACCGCCGCTCGACACGATCCGCGTCGACCGCTGGGGGCAGAGCCGCGACGAGTGGCGCGCTCGGCGGAGGTAGGCGCCGCGTTGCTCCAAAGCAGGGTTTGCCTGTCTGTCCCCTGGGGTGGCTGGCACCCAAATCGTCAGGAAAGACGGGAAGTTGAGGGACCGCCCAAGCGCATGTTACGACCGGCGATGGCCAGTCTCTCCTCCCCCGTATTGGCCATTCGGAGCCGGCTTTCCATGAGCGAGCGCAACGACGTCCCGAGGACCACTGTTCCTGTGGCCCCCCTGCCTGTGTCTGGCGCGCCCGCGAGCCCGAATGCTCCGGTCACGGAGACGCAGGCCCAGGCCGCGACCACCGCTCCCTCGACTGCCGCCAACACCCGCGCCGAAGATGAAGCGCGCGAGCGCATCGCATCCCTGGAGCGCGAGGCCAAGGCCCTCAGCACCGCGGAGCCCCACACGGCGGCGCTGCTCTTCCACGAGGTGGGGCTGCTCTGGGAGGAGCCGCTCAAGAATCCGCGCAACGCCGCGGTGGCGTTCCAGAACGCGTACAAGCTGGCGCCGCGCTACCTCGTCAACATCCGCGCCGCCCGCCGGCTCTTCGCGGACGTGGGCAACTGGCAGATGGTGCTCCAGTTGATGGACGCGGAGCTGGCGGCCACCGACGACGCGCGCCATCAGGCCGCGCTGCTCTTCGAGAAGGGCATCATCCTCCAGGAGCGCCTGTCGCGGGACGAGGAGTCCGCCGCGTGCCTGAAGCAGTGCCTGGAGCGCCGGCCCACAGATGTCGTCGTCCTCACCCAGCTCGAGTCCGTCTACGCCGCGCGCAACGACGCACTTGCGCTGGTGGAGGTGTACCGGCTGATCGCCGCCACCGTGCAGCAGCCTTCGCTGCGCGCGCACTACCTCACCGCCGCGGGCCTGCTGCTGGAAGAGCGGCTGAAGCAGAAGGAAGGCGCCGCGGCCCTGTTCCGCGAGGCCTTCGCGCTGGACCGGTCGGACCTCCAGCTCCTGGCGGCCATGAAGCGGCTGGCCGAGCGCGAAGGCCGCGTGGATGAGCTGCTCGCCGCGCTGGGTGCGGAGGCGGCCGCGCTGGGCGCGCAGGCGGCGCCCGCGTACCTGCAGATTGCCAAGGTCTACGAGCGCAACGACCGCAAGGACGACGCGCTGGCCGCGCTGCTCGCCGCGCGGCAGGTGTCCCCCAACGAGCCGCTGGTGCTGAGCGAGCTGGCCGGCATCTACGAGACGCAAGGCCGCTTCGAGGAGCTGTCGGACGTGCTGCTGGCGCGCGTGGGCTCGCTCAACGACGAGAGCGAGCTGGTGGCCACCAACCTCCGGCTGGCGGCGCTGTACGAGGAGGTCCTCAAGCGCGAGTCGGACGCGGCGGCGCGGTATCAGGCCATTGTCGCCCGCATTCCCGGCCACGCGGCCGCGCTGGCGGGCCTGGGCAAGCTGTACTACCGCATGCAGGACTGGGAGCGGCTGGTCGCCGTCTTCGACGCGGAGGTCGCCGCCGCCGAGGATGCGAAGCAGAAGGCCGCGCGCATGTACAAGGCGGCCGAAATCCTGGAGGAGCGGCTGGGACGGCAGGAGGACGCCATCTCCCGCTACAACGCCTGCCTCCAGTTGCAGCCGGGCTACCTCCCCGCGCAGAAGGCCCTCACGCGCCTCTACGAGCGCCAGGGCCGCTTCGCGGAGCTGGTGGCGATGTACGAGCAGGACCTGCTCCAGACGAGCGACCGGGATCAGCTCATCACCACGTTGAACAAGATGGCGGTGGTGTACGAGGACCGCCTGGGTGACCTGGACCACGCCATCGAGTGCATGAAGCGCATCCTCGACCTTGCGTCGGACCACCTGCCCACCATCCGCAACCTCGCGCGGCTCTACGAGCGGGCCAGCCGCTTCCGCGAGCTGCTGGAGACGCACGACCTGGAGGCGTCGCTCGCGGGTGACACCAAGCAGGTGCTGTCGCTGCTGCACCGCAACGCGGAGATTCTCGACGAGAACCTCAAGGACCGCGCGGGCGCCATCTCCGCGTATGAGCGCGTGCTGGCGCTGTCCCCGTCCTACCTCCCCGCGCTCAAGGCGCTGGGCCGGCTGTACGCGCAGGATGGCCGATGGGAGAAGCTGGTGGACATGTACCGGGCGGAGTCGGAGAGCTCCGCCTCCACCGAGCAGGCCGCCGCGCTCATCTACAAGATTGGCGAGCTGTACGAGCAGCGGCTGAACCAGGACAACGAGGCCATCGCTTCGTACAACGAGGCGCTGATGCTGGCGCCCAGCTACTTCCCGGCGCTGCGCGCGCTGGCCCGCATCTACCGCGCGCAGGCCGCGTGGGAGAGCCTGGTGGAGGTGCTGCGCGCCGAAGCCGCCAACCGCACCGACCCGCTGGAGCGCGCCAACGCCCTCTACCAGGCGGCGGCCATCTGGGAGGAGCAGCTGCTTCGGCCCGAGCTGGCCATCGACACGTATCAAGAGGTGCTGCGCCTGACGCCGGCCCATGCCGCCACGCTTCGCGCGCTGGAGCGGCTGTACCTGGCGCAGGACAACGTGAAGGAGCTGGTCGGCATCCTGGACCGCGAGACGCAGGTGGGCAGCACGCCCGCGGCGAAGGTGACGGCGTACCTGAAGCTGGCGCGGCTGTACCTGGACCGCTTCCAGGAGCCCTCCCGCGCGGCCCAGTGCTGCGAGGCCGTGCTGGCGTTGGACGCCGGCAACCTCACCGCCCTCACGCTGCTGGAGCGCATCCGCGCCTCGGACCGGCCACGCCGCGCCGAGCTGCGCCAGCGCATCGCCGACCGGGTGAATGACCCGCGGCTGGCCATGGCCCTGCGGCTGTCCGCCGCGGTGGACCTGGACAAGAGCCCCGCCGAGGGCACGCTGGAGGCCTACAAGCGCGCGTTCGAGGCCGACCCGGGCGATGCGCGGCTGGCCTTCGTGCTGGAGCGCGGCCTGCGGCAGGCGGGTGACGCCGCGGGGCTGGCGCGCCTGTACACCATGCGGCTGGCATCCGCGCAGGACGCCGACGAGGCCCTGGAGATGCTGCTGCGCACCGCAGAGCTGGCGGACACGCGCTTCAACGACTTGGAGCGGGCGGCGGCGCTGTACCGGCAGGCCCTGGAGCTCCAGCCGCAGTGCCTGCCCGCGATGCAGGGAGCTCGCCGCGTGGCCTTGAAGCGGGGCGACTTCGCGGGAGCCCGCGCCGCCCTGGAGGCCGAGGCCCGGGTGTCGCGCGATCCGCGTGGCGCCATCGAGGCGCTCATCGGCGCGGCGAAGCTGGCCGTGGGCCGGCTGAATGACGCGGACGGCGCCACGGCGCTGTACCGGCAGGCGCTAGAGATGGATCCGCTGCACGCGGGCGCTCAGGCGGGCTTGGAGGAACTGCTGGCGCAGCGCGGTGGCTCCGCGGACCTGGCGGCCCTGCAGGAGCGGCGCGCCGAAGCGAAGCTTGCGCAACGGGACGGACTGGCGGCGGCCACGGCGTTCGTCAGCGCGGCGCGGCTGCACCACACCGCGCTGAATGACCGCGCGCGGGCGCTGGCCCTGCTGGAGAAGGCCCTGTCCGCGCAGCCGGGGCACCCGGAGGCGCTGGAGCTGCGTGGCGCGCTGCTGCTGGAGGCGCAGCAGTACCCCGAGGCCGCGGCCATGCTGAGCCAGCGCGTGCAGCTCGGCGGCGACCCGCGCGTCCTGGCGCAGTTCCACATGACGCTGGGGAACCTGTACGCGTCGCACCTCAATGACCCGAGCCGGGCCGCGGCGCACTACCAGACGGTGCTGGCCACCCTGCCCCGTCACCTGGAGGCGCTGGAGCGCCTGGCCGGACTCCACACGCAGGCGCGCAACTGGGCGGGCGCGGTGGACTGCCTGCACAAGCTGCTCCAGCAGGAGCTGCCGCCGGAGCCGCGGGCCCGCTTCACGCTGGAGCTGGCGCGCACGTATGACGAAGGGCTGGGCGACGCGGGCGCGGCCACCCCGCTCTACCGCCGCGCGCTGGAGCTGTCCCCGGGCAACCCCGCCCTGGTGGACCGGTTGGTGGTCCTCTACGAGCGCGCTCGGAACCTGCCGGAGCTGGCGCAGTTGCTGGAGGCCCAGGCCGCGGGCCAGTTGGCCGTGGAGCCCAAGCGCGCCGCGACGCTGCGGATGCGGGCCGCGGACCTGTACGCAGGCCCGCTGTCCGAGCCTGCTCGCGCCACCGCGCTGTACCGGCAGGTGGTGGACGGAGATGGCACGAACCTCCAGGCCCGCGCGGTGCTCGCGGAGCTGTACGCGAGGGACTCGTCATCGGTGCCGATGGCCATCGAGGAGCACCGGCAGATTCTCCGGCAGGACCCGACGCGGGTGGACAGCCTGCACGCGCTGTTCAAGCTCTGGGAGGGCCTGAAGCAGCTCGACAAGGCGTTCTGCGCGGCGGCGGCGCTGCACTTCCTGCGCTCCGCCAATGAGGTGGAGCTGGCCTTCTACATGGAGGCCCGCACGCGGCTGGCGCAGGAGGCGCGCGAGGCGCTGACGCAGACGGATGTGGACTCGGTGCTGATGCACCCGGGGGCCCGGGGCCCGCTGCTCGAGGTGCTGCGCGCGATGGGCGAGCACCTGGAGAAGGTGTACCCGCCCAACTTCGAAATCGTGGGCGTCAATCCGAAGGCGGACCGGCTCAAGCCGGACTCGGCCGTGTACAAGGCCATCCGCGCCGTGGCGCAGGTGTTCGGCGTGGAGACCTTCGAGGCCTACCAGGCGCGGCGCGGGCTGACGGTGCTGGAGACCACGGAGCCCATGTCGGTGTGCATTGGCCAGGACGTGGTGCGGCGCTTCAACGCGCGCGAGCAGAAGTTCCTCCTGGGCCGCGCGGCGCTGGGGCTGCTCAACAAGACCGCGGTGCTGGAGAAGCTGTCCCAGGGCGAGACGGCGGACCTCTTCGGCAGCGCTGTCCGCCTGCACGCGCCGCAGTTCAGCGCGCTGGGCCGGCGCAACGACGAGTCGGTGAAGCAGCTCAAGCGGGCCTTCCCGCGCAAGGCGCTCAAGGCGCTGGAGCTGCCGGCGATGTCGCTGGGCGACGCACAGAAGGTGGACCTGGCGCCCTGGCTGGAGGCCCTCGACTACTCGGCGGACCGCGCGGGCCTGCTGATGTGCGGCGATGTGGCGGTGGGCCTGGGCATGGTGCTGCGCGAGGACCCGAACTTCGCGGGTGCCCGGCTGGATACGCCCGAGCCCATGATCCAGGCCGTGCGCGAGGGTGAGCGCCTGCGCACGATTCTGGCCTGGACCTTCACGGACGACTTCTTCCGGCTGCGCCAGCGGCTGGGACTGGGGCTGTAGGCGCTTTCGGAAGGCGGCGGGAGCCCTACTCCCGCCGCACCACCGCGCCTTCCGGCAGGCCCGTGAGGATGCGCGTCAGGGCGTCATCCACGGGCCCGCGCTGGGCGGACTCCACCGTCACCTTCACGCGGTAGTCCTTGTCCGTGTCGAACTCCGGGTAGGAGCCGATGGCCACGTGCGGCATGTCGAGCGCCACCCGGTCCAGCACGGCGGCGATGTCGCTTTCACCCAGCCGAAGGTAGAGGCAGCTCACGGCCACGGGCGACCCGCTCAGCCGCGCGAGCACCGTCTCCAACTGCATCCGGAACAACTGCGGCACACCGGGCAGCAGGAAGATGTCATCCACCGTGAGCACGGGGAACCACATGTCTGCCTGGGGAAGCAGCACGGCGCCCTCCGGGGCATCGGCGAGCCGCAGTCCTTCCGCCGTCACCGGCCGCTCCTCGGTGGCACGGGACATGATGAGGTCCAGCATCTCCGGTAGCCGAACCACGTTCCGTCCCATGGCCAGGGCCACCGCGCGCACGGTGACGTCGTCATGGGTGGGGCCGATGCCGCCGCTGGTGAAGACGTACCGCGCCTTGCGCCGGGCCCGGGCCACTGCGTCCACGATGGCGTCCACGTCGTCGAGGACCGTCTCCACCGAGTGCAGCGGGATGCCCACCTCACGCAGGCGCTTGATGAGGTGCGGCCCGTTCAGGTCATGGACCTTCGCCGTCAAGACCTCGTTGCCGATGATGACTGCCGCTGCGCCGGTCCGCTCCATAAGGGGTGGGATTCTAGTCGAATCTTAGTGAGGAGGGTGCCACGTCTATACGCGCGCCATGCCATAAGCTTGCGGAGCCGAGAATCTACGCAACTCGGCGCTCGTACTGAGGTAGGCAGGTAAACAGGCATCATTCGAACTGCTATGGGAGTAGGTGCCGCCGCTCGCCCCATCGCAGTACATCCAAGGCAGGGGGGGCCAGCCGGACAGGCCAGCTCGAGCCTTCGCAGCGGCCCCATTCAACCAGCTGATGCAGTGCCAATGGCATGTCGCAGCGAGCCCGAGGATAGCACTCATGGTGCATCGAGACAGCCCGAGGGGCACGCGACACTCGAATCGCCCGTTCGTCGCCCACCCCCAATCGCGTCACTTCCTCCAATCCTGGCAGCGTGGGTTCGCACGCCATGCCTTGCTCAGCGCACTGACACCAATACTCATCAGTGGCGCCGCGTGTATCGGAAGCGGTGACGCGGTGGCCCATCCGGACAGCGGTTCGACCGCCCAATCACGCCCCCCACCGCTCGCCCGCCCCCCAGTTCGCTTCGTGCCAGAGGACGAAGCCCCCATCGACATCGAAAAGCTGAATCGACTCGACACGGACGGTGATGGCGTTCCCGATGGAGAGGATAATTGTCCTAACGTTCCCAACAGCACCCAAGGCGATGAGGACGGAGATGGCTTTGGCGACGACTGTGAGCCCCAACCGCTCCGCGTGGATACCGCCACAGTCCTGAGTGTCGCCCCCTCACCCGCTCGACTGAATCAACCGCTCACCCTGACAATGGTCGTCAGCAATTCGGGCTCGGAGGACGCCCTCTTCATTGCGGCAGCGATTGCACTCCCTCGCTCGCTCGACTTCGTCGAGATAGCCGCCAGCCAGGGCTCTTGCACTCACAGCAAGCAGAGCAGCATCCTCTGCAAGCTCGGCACGCTCTCTCCGGAACAGAGCATCACAGTGACCGTCAAGTGCGTCCCACGCCAGTCGGGAAAGCTGACCATCAGGGGATTCGCCCAGACCGAAGCCCTGGACCGCGATGCCGATAGCAGCAACGACACCTCCTCCACCATTCTGACCATTTTACCCTGAGTCCCTCGTTGACAAAGCGATGTACTCACTTCTCACCTGTCGCATGTTGCGCAGCTTGAAGGGCGCGCCCTTGGCGGAGCAATAGGCCCACCTGCGCCGCCTCCTCTCAGCCCTGGTCGTGACGCGCCGCAAGATCGACTGCAACGGCATTAACATTTACCTCGCCAACGACGTTCCCCAGGCAGACGCCGACAACTTCACCAACGAGACCAAGGACCGCTCGGCCACCGCCTTCAAGGATTCTCCTCCAGCACCAAGACGTTGTGCTTCCCAGCACTCGCAAATGCAGCTGCATAGAATCGATTGCAAGTGCGCTCACATACCACATTCGGATTCGAGCTGAATGCTCCACCAATTGGCTCAGCGAGTGCGCCTCCGCCCCTCTCTCGGCAGACAGGACCACGCTTGGCGGCTACTCTCGGGTTTCGGAGAATCACAGAGCAACCGACCATGAGGGGACATGAAGCGGATTTGGAACGTCTATTTAGCACTCATCATGGCCGCATATACAGGCGGCTGCTCGGAGTCGGTACCACGGGCGGAGCACGAAGCGCTCAAAGCGAAGTTGCAGAGGGTCGAGCGGGAACTGGACGAACTCAAGAACGGCCCCGACCGGCTCCTCAGGCAGGCGAATAGCTTTCTCATTGACGGGAAATACGCGGAGGCTCGCGATGCTGCTCGAAATCTCGTGGACCGGCATGCGGCTTCAGCGCAGGCGGCCGAAGCCAAGGCGTTGCTAGCTGTGGCCGATCAGAAGTACGCCGAGGCCGAGGAGAAGAAGCAACGCGACGCACAGGAAGCAGAAGACCAACGCGCCCGCGATGCTCGCGATGCAGCAGAAAAGCAACAGCGCGAGGCCAACGCAGCCCGTAGGCGTGAGGAAAAGCAGATTGCGGATGCCGTGCGGGCACTTCGCAAAAGCGACGACGACGTAAGAGGCATCACGTTCTTTGAACACAAAGACTCAGCTCGTCATCTTTTCTCCAGAAGCGAGATTCACGCATACTTCGCCGTCGCGAAGGACTCGGCCCCCTCCCTTCGCATGCGCATCCAATACAAATCAGACGATTGGCTCTTCATTGAGAGATACATCATCAAGGCTGATGACCGAACGTTCCGGATTGATCCAAATTTCGGAGCCATTGAGCGCGACCACGGCAGCGGCACTATTTGGGAGTGGTACGACGTGCCGGTTCGTGACTCTGAGCGCGAGATTCTCAACACCCTCGCGCACGCGAAGAAAGTCACACTTCGACACGAAGGAAAGCAGTATTACAAGGACAGGATTATCTCACCAGCAGAGCGTAAGCGCATTGCAGAAGTGCTGACCGCATATGAAGCAATCCTCGCGTCGAAAACAACCCCGAGGTGAGAGTCGGACTCCCGCCGAACACGGCCCCGGTCAATCCACTCCGATAGCAGCCCCTCCACCGCGTGCGACGGCACTCACTGAACGCGCTTGAGGTACGCGCCCGGTGCGCACGGCCGCAGCCGCCTGAGCGCAGCCTCGGCGCCCTGGCGTGTCGGCAGGAAGCTGGCCACCACCCACTTGTCCCGGGTGAGCCGCGCGAAGTCGTTGGTGTCCACCATGAGCAGCGTCGAGCCCTTGCAGTCCGCTTCCAGCTGCGCCTCGGCCGCGCGGGCCGCCGGCGCCGAGTCCTCCGTACGGAGGATGACGGCCCAGGCTTCGGCAGGCCGCTCCACCACCTTCTTCCGTCCCACGTCCCAGCGCAGCTCGGAGAGGGCCCAGCTGTCCGCCACGTCTCCCACGCCGATGTCGAGTGTGCGTGAGAAGAGGAGCCGGCCGTCCTGGACCTCCACGCTGGAGGAGGTGGGGCCCTGCCCCTCGGCCCCCTCCCAGGCCCGCGTCACGCCCTTCGCGTCCGCGAGGAACAGGGCATGCTGGCGGTGCACATGTTCGTAGCCGGCCGCGTGGGTGATGAGAAGCGCCGTCGGCCCTCCTCGGAGGTCCACGGCCCGGAGACGGAGGGCCCAGGAGGTCGACTCATCACCGCCGGTCCAACTCCATCCAGGCGCCGTGGCTTTCGCCACGTCGCACGTGAGCGCATCATACGGCTCGGACAGTGTCGCCGTGCGCTTCGCGTCGCCGCGACGAACGCGCAGCGCGCGCTGGCCCTCCTTGCAAGGCATCGCCACGGCCTCGATGCGCGGGTCGCTTCCCGCTGAACCCAGCACCTGCTCCTGGGCGCTCTCTGGCGCGGCTCCGGTGAATAGCACGGCGGTGGCGAGGACGAAGACGGCGCCCGAGCGTCGGCGCATGAGATTGGGACTATGGGGCATCGACGTCCGAGCCTCGGCGAAAAGCACGTCACAGAGTCTGCACGGACTCCTCTCTTTGCAGAAGGGGGGCCGACCAGGGAGTGGTCGTCGCACCATCAGTGCTCCTCCGCACGGTCATGGCACCCGTTGACGAGCCTCCTCCACCGGCGTTGAAGCGAACCTCCGGAAGAAGCTGTTGTCGTGCCAACGCGGGCGCTCGGGGGTGTTTGCCACGGTGAGGGTGAGGTCCGAAAGCAACCGAACGAACTTCGCCGCTGCCTCCCGGTCCATCGGCTGGCGCAGGTCATCGGAGGGTGCGTGGTAGTGCCGGGTGTGCCAGGCCTTCATCGTGCGCTCTTCGGGAGAGCCCGGCGCATGGCCGAACTTGAAGAACAGGGCGGGCACGCCCTTCCGGATGAAGGCGTACTGGTCGCTGCGGATGAACAGCATGCGGTTGGGCTCGGGGTCAGGGACCAGCGTCACCCCATGGGCCGTGGCCACCTGCTGGAGCGGCGCCTTCAGGGAGGACTCCTCCTGCCCCAGGGCCAAGAGGTGGCGGAGTGGGAACAGCGGAAGGAACATGTCCATGTTGAAGTTGGCGACGATGGAGGACAGAGGCACCGTCGGCCTCGCCGCGAAGTATCGGGCCCCCAAGAGCCCCTTTTCCTCTCCCGTCACCAGCAGGAAGAGCACGGAGCGCTTCGGCTTCAGTGCCTGGAGGGTCCGTGCCATCTCCAGCACCGCGGCCACTCCCGTCGCATTGTCCATGGCGCCGTTGTAGATGGCGTCGCCCTTCACCGGCACCCCGACGCCGATGTGGTCCAGGTGGGCGGTGAGCACGACGTATTCCTTCGCCAACGTGGCATCACTGCCGGGCAGCACGCCCACGACGTTGGCGGACTTCACCGGAGATTCCTTCCACTCGGCCCGCGCCTCGAGCCGGGTGGGCAGCTCGAAGCGTGGCAGCGGCCGGTTCGCATCCGCCATCGCCAGCACCTCCTTGAAGGAGTGCCGCGCGCCGGCGAAAAGCTTCTCAGCGTGGCGGGAGTTGAAGATGACACCCACCTTCAGGCCCTGATTCTCGACCAGTGACGGGTCGGCGAAGGACATGGCCGGCTCCAACCGCGACGTGGCGATACGCGCCCAGGGCAGCTCCTCGTTTTTCGGATTCCACAACACCACGACCCCCACCACGCCTGCCTTCCGGAGCACCTTGATCCGCTCCTCGAGCGAGCTGTGGTGGGCCCGGAGCGCACCGGGGATGTGGTCGGGCCCGCCGTAGAGGATGACGACCACCTTCCCTTGGAGGTCCAGCCCCGCGAAGTCGTCATGTCCCGCCTCGGGAATCGAAAGGCCGTGCCCCACGAACACCAACGGTGCATCCACCTGCCCCGATTCCCCCAGGTAGGAGGCAATGATGGCATCGCGGCCGATGACCAGCGGCATGCGCCGGCCCCCCCGCACGAGGGCCAGCCGCGAGCTCGCATCCACCAGTCGCCGCGAGACCAGCTCCACCGCCTGAGCGTAGTCATCCCCCGCGCCCGGCTTGATTCCCATCGCGGAGAGCTGCTCCGCCACGTAGGTCGCGGCCTTCCTATAGCCCTCGCTGCCCGTCTCCCGCCCCTCCAGCGCGTCGTCCGCGAGCACGCGAACGTGCCCCCACCAGCGCTCGGCTTCTGGAGACGCGGTGGCGGAAGCCATCGCGGGAAGGAGGACGAGCAGCACCAATGGCAACGGGTGGCGGAACATAGGAGCACTCCATGGCAATGGCCTGCATCGACTACGCCTGACGGGCGTCGCGATTGCCTCGGCCCGGGAGCTTCATCGGCAGGCGCACTCCCAGACGATGCATCATCGGCCAACTCCTCACGGGCGATCCCACTCTCCGCCGAAGCAATAGGAGTCGCGGAGAGAACAGACACGTCAAAGCAGAGGGCTGACACGTCATTTCCCAGGCGAAGCCGGCCTCCTGGCCAGGGGCGAGTGAGAAATTCCCTCAGGTTGTGGTGCTCGCACCTCCCCTGCACTTCCGGCGAGTGGGCACGCGGGCCGAAGCCCGGGACGCCCATATCCCACTCAGTATTCCTGAGTGGGTCCCACAACGCCGCAGAGGCCCCCTATGTCATCCACCACCCTTCCCCTCAATCTCTGTCAGAAGGCCTTCCTCCCACGGCTCCAATCCCATCACGACCGAAGCACAATTCTGGGACGAAGTCGGGTACCAGCACCTGGGGGCCTATCAAATCCTCTTCGGTGTCCAATCGCTGGTTTCCGAAGGCTCCCGGTCCGCACTCCAGAAGATGTTCAAGGGGTGGCTGGGCTCCCTCTCGCGAATGCCCACCCAGAGCGTGAGTCGCGCCGCGGCTGCGCGCTGACGAGCCCCACAGCGAAACTGCGCCGGGGAGGAGCCGTCACATCGGCGGCTTCCTCCCCGGAGGTGGAGCGCACCTGTCGAAGCAAGCGGCCTGATTGCGACCGACCTGGTGTCTCGACAATCTGGTGCGGTACATACCCGCCAATTCGAAGGAGACCATGACCGTTCATCTTCATGTCATCACAGGCGGCCCCGGTTCCGGAAAAAGCAGTCTCATCGAGGCGCTGGCGGCGGAAGGACTCGCGCACATACCCGAAGCGGGCCGTGCCATCATTCAGCATCAGGTCGCAATCGGCGGCCATGCCCTCCCTTGGGCTGATCGGGCGGCCTTCGCCGAGCTGATGCTTGGATGGGAGATGCGAACCCACAAGGAGGCCTGCGAACGACACCGTCCTGTCATCCTGGATCGCGGCGTTCCCGACGTCATCGGATACCTTCGGGTATGTGGTCTTCCAGTGCCGCCACATCTCTGGAAGGCCGCGGAGCTGTTTCGCTACAATCGACGTGTCTTCATCGCGCCGCATTGGCCCGAAATCTTCGCGCAGGATGCCGAGCGCAAACAGACCCCCGACGAAGCGAAGGCGACCTATCGTTCGATGGTAGAGGTCTACACGAGCCTTGGCTACGAACTGCTCCCCCTTCCCCAGGCATCGCTCCCGGAGCGGGTGCGATTCGTGCGCTCGAATATCGAGTAGGCCACGCGTGCTGTCTCAACCTGGGGGCGGCAAGAAACAGGTTGACGCACAATTTCCCCCCGAGAATACTCGGAGTAACAATCAGGCATCTCTACGATAAGGACGACACCATGGGACTCGCCGAGCGTCGGCGCATCGCCGCCATCAAAGACTCACACACCGCTCGATTTCAGTCGGAACTCAACGCGGCGATTGGATTCGAACTGCCGTTTGAGATCGACACGGCGAGCTTCCCTGAGGACAAGACGATCCTCGACTGCTACGACAGCTACTACGAGTCATATGGCCCGGGCCTCGTCGTCAATGTGATGAAGGAAATCTGCAAGGATGACATGGGCCGTGAGGCCGTCAGAGCCAAGTTCAACAGGATTGTTTTCCTGAATGTCGCCAAGAGTGCCGACGACCCGGGCACGAAGAGCATTGAAATCAAAGACCAAACCCTCTTCGTGCGCGAGAGCTTCTACGGCTACTCAGACCAGCTTTATGGCGACTCTGAACTTCAGTCGGACCTCGAGGCGATGCTCTAGCCGCACCCGGGCGCACGGGAGGTCTCGAGCGTTGGGCTCGAGTCAGGCCGGTGCGCCGGGATCGACCAGGGCCGGGGCATTCACGTCGATACCGTCCCGGCGCAGCTCGTCCGAGGTGGCCGCCACCGCCAGCGTGCCGGGCGGGTTGTCGTACCAACCAGGGTCCGCGTAGCTCTCCAACCGTTCGCGAACCTTGAGCACGGTGAACATGCCTCCCGCCGTGATGTAATCGTGCTTGCCCTGGGCCCCCAGCATGGGAATGGAGTTGGGCGGAACGGGCATCCCCATCTCGCCCATCTCCGCCATCCCCGTCTGGCCCATCGTCATGTAGCCCGGTAGCAGCGTGCGGACCCTCGCGTCCAGGCTCCCCGACTTCACGCCAATCATGTTGGGGAACTCATGGCCCATCTGATTCATCATGTGGTGCGTCATGTGACAGTGCATGGCCCAGTCCCCGGGCGCGTCCGCGACGAACTCGATGACGCGTGTGCTGCCCACGGGGACGAGCACCGTTCCCTCCGGCTGCTGCGCTGACTCGGGGACGCGCCCGCCATCCGTCTCGGTGATACGGAAGTGGAAGCCGTGCAGGTGGATGGGGTGATGGTTCTGCGGGCTCAGGTTGCCCAGCCGGATGCGCACCCGCTCGCCCTGACGCACCACGAGCGGCTCCGTGCCCGGGAACGCCTTCGCGTTCATGGTGAGCACGTTGAAGTCCGTCATCTCATTCGGATTGGGCCGCTCCGTGCCGGCATCGATGCGCCATTCATGCAGGAGGATGACGAAGTCCCTGTCGACGCGGGGCCCCACGGGTCGGCGCGGGTGGATGATGAACATGCCCGTCATCCCGAGACCAATCTGCGTCATCTCGTCATGGTGCGAGTGGTACATGTTCGTACTCGCCTGGCGCAGGGTGAACTCGTACCGAAACGTCTCGCCCGGAGCGATGGACTTCTGGCTGAGGCCGCCCACGCCATCCATACCGCTGGGGAGCAAGAGTCCGTGCCAGTGAACAGTGGTGGCCGCGGGGAGCCGGTTCGTGACGTAGATGCGCACCCGGTCCCCCTCCACCGCTTCGATGGTGGGCCCGTGGACTCGACCGTTGTAGCCCCAGCAGAAGGCCTTCAGTCCCGGGGCAAACTCATGCTCCACCTCCTCGGCCACCAGGTGGAAGACCTTCACGGTGTCCACGACCTTCCATGGCAGCTTGGAGCCATTGGGCACCACCACGGGCCGGTAGTCCCGGTCGGGCATTCCGGGGCGCAGCCAGTCCTGCCGCGCATACCGCTGGCCGGGGGCAGCCGCGGAGCCCTCGCGAGGCGCGCGTGCTCCTGGGACGGATGACTGGGCGCGCGCCGCGGAGCCACTCAGCAGCAGCGAGCCTCCCGTGAGCGTGGCTCCCGCCGTGACAAGCATGCTCCGCCGCGTCAGCGTTCCCTCGGCTTCAATCGCCGGAGCGTTTCCAGGGGCGTCATCCTCACGGCCCGGTGCGCGCTCGGTTTCAGTCGTGCGGGTGCTCATGGGGGCTCTCCGTGCCATGGGTGACGTCCTGTCCGTGCCCGGAGGGTGTCCCGGGTTGTGCTGGCTGCGCGGGTGGGCCGGGCGGCCCGGGTGGTACGTCTTGGGAAGGCTGCGAGGGCGATGGCGTGGGTGCCGCGCTGCCCTCCCGCAGCCGGCCACCCACGAGTTGCTCGAGGTCGGCCCGCGCCATCCAGTAGTCGCGGACGGCCTCGATGTAGCCCTGATACGCCTCCACCTGTTCGCGCTTGGCGGAGAGCAGTTGAAAGAGACCTATCTGCATGGCGTTGTACTGGAGCTGCGACTGCTCGACGACCTTCTCACGCAGGGGCAACACCACTCGCCGGTAACGGTCGGCCACCAGGCGAAGCGCCAGCAGGCGGGCGCGGGCGGCGCGCACTTCCGAGCGGGTGTTGACGGACAGCTCCATCAGCCGCCGCTCACCCTGGCGGTGCTGCGCTTCCAGCCGGGCGATGAGGGCCTGGCGCTGGTCGAAGATGGGCAACTCCAGAGACAGGGTCGGGCCAAAGAGCCTGGGGCCGTCCGCGTCCCGGTGCTCGTGAACGCCCACGTCCACGCGCCCGAAGAAGCGAGTACTCCGCGCGAGCTCCAGCGCATTCCAGAGCAGCATGACCTGCTTTCGGGCCGCGTCGATGTCCAGCCGTTGACGGATGGCGAGCGACTCCAGGTGCGCCAGCGAGACCTCCTGGTCAGGCAACGGCGGGAGCTTCTCGGAGAGAGTCCATTGCGTACGTGGCCCCCACAGCCCCATGAGGCGGTTGAGGTGCTCTCGGGCCTCCACCAAGGCGAGCTCACTCTCCGCCAGCTCGAGCCGGGCTCCCTCGGCGGCGGCCTGTTCACTCGCAAGCTCCAGCTCGGTGATGTTGCCCGCTGCGCGTAGCCCGGCGGAGAGGTCCGCCGCCGCCACGGCCGCCTGAAGCGCCATGCGGCGCAGCTCCATGAGCTGTTGGAGGGCCTGCACCTCGCTGAAGGCCTTGCGCACCTTGGCCGCTGTGGCCAGCGCTTCGTGCGCCACCCGTAGCGTGTCCGCCATGAACTGCTCCCGGGCGACGCGCTTGCGCAGGGGCAGCGTGAAGAGATCCACGAAGTTCTGCACCAGCGAGACCTCGTGCTCTGACGCGCCACGCCCGGAAATGGGAAAGCCGATGCTCCCGTCCAAAGTCGGGTTCGAGAGCAGCCCGGCCTGAACCATGTCGGCCTGCGAGACGCCCAGGTCCTCGTAGGTGGCCTGGAGCGCCGGATTGTTGAGCAGGGCCACCTCCACCGAATGGTCCGAGGTGAGGTCCTCCTTCAGGAGCGCGTCGAGATGACGCGCGACCTCGGCGTCCTCTGGGGTGCCCTGGTTCCAGCGCGTCTTGCGGCCCAGTCGCTCCTCGACGAGCGCCGCAACCTCCGCGTGGCCTCGCTCCTTCTGGATGGACGCGCAACCTCCTGCGAGCAACGCCGCGCCCACGAGCAAAGACCGCCTCACGGATGCCCTCCGTGCCCGGGAGCGTGGTCATGGTCGGCCGGTGCAGCGCCGGGCGCCCCTGCGTCCCCTGCCTTCGTGTCTCCAGGCTTCTCCGGAACCAGCTCCATACCGCACTTCGGGCACCTTCCTGGCTTGCTGGACTGCACTTCGGGGTGCATTGGGCACGTGTAGACGACAACGCCTCCATCCGAGGATGCACCGTGATGGGAGTGCCCCATCTCTCCTTGCGACATGTCAGGCGCAGGCACTTCCGGAGTGGAGGCCGCGAACGCGGTCAACTGGGGCGCAGGCGGGGCCTCGGGCGCATCTGGATTCGATGGGTCCATGGAGGCGGGCAGCCTCTTCGGCTCGGAGACACAGGCAACGAAGGAAACGATGCTCGCCAGCAGCCATCGGTTTCGGCACATGGGGACCTCGAACGAGGTTCCGTACCACCCGCATCCGCTCGGCAAAAGCCACCGATGAAGCACTGACGCTCCGGGACATTGGAACTGTCAGGAATACGCAGCTTGGTCCCAGAACACGAAGCACGATGCTCAAAAACCAAGGTTGCCTCGTCTGGAGTTGCCCCCGCCACGGCCTTGAGGCCGGACGTGACACGAGAACGGGGCCGGAAACCGCTGAGCGCTCAGCGGTCTCCAGCCCCGTTGCTTTCAGCACCCAGCCTGCGCGCGCTCGCGAAGGAGGGAGCGAACCTCCATCAGCAACCGCCCGAGCTGGTTCTTCCCGGTGCCCGTGGAGCCGCAGCCTTCGCGAGGACAGCCCGGCGCATGACGTCGTCCTTCACCGGCTCCCAGTCGCGGCGCAACGGATGCTTGCGGCTACGGCCCAGGCGGGCGGCGATCATCGGGCTGCGGGGAACCCAGGCTTTACTGGTAGTCGGCCCACTGTCTGTCATTCGGCGACGAGTTGGTCGAGCGCGTGAACGTCGCGGTCTTCCCCACCGCGTCCGCATAGCCGATGGTCCGGTCCAGCGTGCAGAGAAGCGCGTCGTTGCCGTCCACCTTGAGGCCTTCGCAGGTCATCAGGTCGCCGAGCTTCAACGAGCGTCCACTGACACTCCAGGTGCCGGTGCGTTTGAACATGCGGGAGAGAGGAATCTCGGCGGTGTAGCCATTTGAACGCACGGTCCCCGCGCCCTCGGCGTAGTAGAGGATGAAACTCTTGTCTTGCTTCAGAAAGGCGGTCGCGGCGAACAGGTTGATGCCATCCCGCTGGGCGGGGAACGCAACCGCGCCACCCGGGGCGCCAGCGTATTTCTCATAGGCGAACTGTGCGTAGTACTCGCTCGCGGGCCTGCCATTCACCGTCGTTTCCGTGACAGGCACCTCCTCTCCATCTCCATCTCCATCTCCATCTCCATTTCCATTCGGATTGGACGGCTCCGAGCCACCTCCACAAGCAACGAGAAGGGCCCCGAGGGAGAGTCCAGCAAGCGCGCACGGCCAACGAATGAACGACGTATTCACAGGATGAATCCTTTGATTCGTGGATTTGCTTTCGCGAGCTGCGGCCCTGAACTCGCGGCCCCAACAGCGCGAAAATGCCGACGAGCACCCGCGAGCGCCATCAGCCCCCGTGAGACCGCGCATACGGCGAGTTAATTCACGCGAAACTCACCACTCAGAAGATTTCACACTTTGAGAATGTGACAAGGAGAGGCGACTACCGCACGCGCTCGATGCGGTGCTTGCGCCCCTTGATACGCCCCTCGCTCAATCGCGGAAGGGCCAGTCGCAATCAACCTCCGAGGCGTGTTCCTGGGGATGAAGCGTGTCGTGCCGGTCATGCTCCGCCAGGGCGGTGGCGCGATCGTCAACACGTCGTCGAGCGCCGGCATCATCGGCATCGCGGGTCAGGCGGCCTATGCCGCCACCAAGTTCGGCGTCATCGGGCTGACGAAGAGCGCGGCGCTCGACTATGCCACAGCGCCTTGATGGCGCGCCGCTCGTCCATCGCGCAGTAGCCCTCGGCGACCTTCTCAAGCGGCAAGGCCATCGGCGTCGGCTCGGTCACCGCCTGCACGCCTCGGTAGGGCCATGCATATCGGCACGAACTCCGTGAAGACGCTGGTTACGGATGGGCTGTTAAGCTGGAGTTGACAACCACTGCTCGGCTGGAAATCTAAATTGCGGACCCAATCGTGACTACGTCCGTGTTCCCCCACCTCCAAGCCTTCCTTGCCGTCGCTCGGACGCGGAGCTTCAGCGCCGCTGCTCGTGACCTGGGTATCTCACGCTCCGCAGTGAGTCAGAGCGTGCGCTTGCTCGAAGGGAAGCTCCGGGTCCCCCTCGTCGCACGCACGACGCGCAGCGTGTCCCTCACCGAGGCAGGGAGGCGCCTCGTCGAGTCCGCAGGCCCGGCCGTCGCACAGGTTCAAGCGGCGCTCACGGAGGTCACTGCAAAACCAGGTGAGGTGGTAGGCCGCGTACGATTGACGGTGCCCCGCTCCGCGTTCCATTTCGTGATTGAGCCCGTCTTACCGAAATTCCGAGAGCGGCATCCACGTATTGAGGTCGAGGTCGTCTTCGAGGACCGAATGGTCGACCTCATCAGCGAGGGGTTCGACGCGGGCGTTCGTCTGAATGAGAATGTGGAGCGCGACATGGTGAGCGTCCGTCTCACCGACGCCTTTCGGTTCATCGTCGTTGGCTCGCCCGCATATCTAAATAGGCACGGAGCTCCAGAACGCCCCGAGGACCTCCTCCGTCACGAATGCCTGACCTTTCGCTCAGCCACGACGGGCTCGCTTTATGCGTGGGAGCTCGAACGCGGTCGCCGGACGTGGCGCGTACCTGTGCGTGGGAGCCTCATCGTCAACGACGGTCTCATTTGTACCTTGTGGGCTGAGCAAGGGATGGGCCTCGCGTATGCCATGGAACCTCTGGTCAGCGAGCAACTCCGCCAAGGAAGTCTGCGGCGCGTGCTCGAACCGTACGCCCCGGTCGTTCCTGGCTTCTTTCTCTACTATCCCAGCCGCACACAGAGCTCCCCTCCACTTCGGCTCTTCGTCGAGACGGTTCGCGAGCTGACACGGAAGCCGCTCGTGGCAACAAGACAGCCCGGCCCCCAGGGGTGAACGGTTGCTCGACACCGAGCGCGTTGGCGACGACTGGGGATTGTTAAGCGCTGCTAACCAGCCCATGCGGTACTCGACGCCTAGTTCGGCGGCGAGCACGAGCGAATATTGGTGTGGTTGCGGCGACAAATGAGCCGTTCACGCGGTGGAACCCCACCCCCATCCTTCTGAACGGAGAAACCGATGAGTGCCTCAAAGCAAACTGGTGAACCCCACTCCCCCGAGAGGAGGAAGGTGCTCCTTGGCCTGGCGACCGCGCCGCTCGCGGCATGCGCGGCGGTAGGTGCGGGAGCTCGCACGGACGCCAGCCCGGCAGCCGTCGGTCCAACCGGGGCCGCCACGGTGAAGGGGCCATTTCCAGCAGAGGGCATGGCCGCTTATTCCCCGAGTGCCCCTCTCAAGCCGATGCAATTCCAACGGCGCTCCCTGGGGCCGAAGGATGTCGCGATTCAGGTGCACTACTGCGGCATTTGCCATTCTGACATTCACACCGCCCGCGGCGACTGGGGCCAGATCCAGTACCCACAAATCGTCGGCCATGAGCTCGCGGGCGAAGTCGTGGCTGTCGGCTCGAGCGTCAGCAAGTTCCGAGTCGGCTCGCGAGTCGGCGTGGGAACCATGGTCAACTCCTGCCGCCATTGCTCGGAGTGCGAGGCAGGTCGCGAGAACTACTGCCTCAACGGCAACACGCAGACGTACGGCTCAAAGGACCGAGACGGGTCCATCACTCAAGGCGGCTATTCGACATTCGTCGTCGTGGACGAAGACTTCGTCATCAACATCCCCGACGTCATCGACCTTGCGGAGGCGGGGCCGCTCCTGTGTGCAGGTATCACCGTGTACTCCCCTCTTCGCCACTGGAGCGTCTCCTCCGGCAAGAAGGTCGCCATTATCGGACTGGGCGGCCTCGGTCACATGGCCGTGAAGTTCGCGAAAGTGATGGGCGCGGAGGTCACCGTCTTCACAACCTCGCCGGAAAAAATCGACGACGCGAAGCGCTTCGGGGCAACCAACGTCGTTGTCAACAAGGACGGCGCCGACTTTTCTGAGTTCAAACACGCGTTCGACTTCGCGCTCGATACGGTTCCATACCGACACGATCTGAATCGCTTCGTTCCGCTACTGAAGCGGGACGCGACCTATTGCAGGGTCGGTGTGGGAAAGACCGTGAACACCGTTGACGTCGGCCAGATGAGCCTCGTCCTGTATCGCAATGCCATCGCCGGCTCAAACACGGGTGGCATCCGTGAAACGCAGGACATGATCGACTTCTGCGCACTCAACAACATCAGGCCCGAGATTGAAAAAATCCCCATGACGGGCATCAACGAAGCGTGGCCCAAAGTCGTCGAGAAGAAGGCTCGCTATCGCTTCGTCATCGAAACCAACAGGTAGAAACAGAGGAACAAACATGAATCCCACATACGACTTCAAAGGCCAGGTAGCACTCGTCACCGGCGCGAGCTCTGGAATGGGCCTCGCCACTGCGAAAGCCTTCGCGGCAGCCGGGGCCTCAGTGGTACTTGCAGATGTCAATACGGCGGCCCTCAAGTCGGCTGTCGACGCGCTGACGTCGGCCGGTCATGCCGCGATCGGGGTCACCTGCGACGTATCCGACGAGGACCAGGTCGCCGCCATGGTCAAGCGGGCCATTGATGCCTATGGCCGGTTGGACATGGCGTTCAACAATGCTGGCATCCAGGCGCCTCCCACGGATGCCGCGGATGAGCGCGGTGACCTGTTCGACAGAGTCAACGGAGTCAACCTTCGGGGGGTCTGGACCTGCATGAAGCACGAGCTCAAGCAGATGCGCCAGCAAGGCAGCGGAGCTATCGTGAACTGCTCGTCGCTCGGAGGCCTTGTCGGCCTGCCTGGTCGAGCGGCCTATCATGCGTCGAAGCACGGGGTCATCGGCCTTACGAGAAGCGCTGCGCTCGAATACGCGCCCCGAGGCATCCGGATCAACGCCATCTGTCCGGGAACCATTTCGACCCCCATGGTCACGGACATGCTGGCCAAGGGTGAACTGGAGCTCGAAGGGGCCATCGCGAATCAGCCAATCGGGCGCTTGGGCGAGCCCGAGGAGATTGCAGCCTCAGTGCTCTGGCTTTGCAGCCCCGGCGCAAGCTTCGTCATTGGCGTGGCACTTCCGGTCGACGGCGGATATACGGCGCGCTGAGTCCGCAGGAGACACCGGATTGCATCGACCAGCAATGAGAATACTCAGACTCGCGCTCTTCTCTCTGCTCGTTGGCTGCGTTTGCGCGAACCAGGTACCACCGCGGACTGACGACTCAAACGCATCTCCAAACCCGTCGTCTACCCGCATGCACATCAGGGTTGGCTCGGCGGTTTTTGCCGCCACACTTTACGACAACGAAACACTGACGGGCTTCAAGTCGATGCTGCCGCTTACATTGAAAATGACCGACTTGAATTCAAACGAGAAATATCACCACCTTCCAAGCCATCTACCCATCGACGCATCGAAACCAGGGACTGTCCAGACTGGCGATCTCATGCTGTACGGGTCCAACTCTGTGGTGCTATTTTATAAAACGTTTTCCACGCCCTACAGCTACACGCCAATGGGCAAGGTGGACGACGCATCGGGGCTCGCTGCGGCATTGGGCGCGGGCAACGTGACGGTCACCTTCGAGCTACGAAGGTGAGCGTGCTCCTCACTGCCGGGCCATCGCCTGGGTGACCTGAGCCTCCGTGTGGCGTGCGGGCTCCAACGCCGCCTCCGGATGCAGGTCCACGGTGACTTCGACGACCTTGCCCGTAAAGGCCGCGAGCGGCTCATACTCGTCGGTCACGGGCGCTCCCTTGTCGCAGCCGACGTCGAACGTCTCGTCGAGGCTGTACATGAACGCCATCGTCTGCGGAATCCTGCCCTCGGCGACCCACTTGCCGTCCACCGCGAGGCGGCCCATGCCTCCGGCGCCGTAGATGACGGGCTTGCCCGTGTCGGTTCGATGCTCGGGCTGGATTTCGAACTCGAAGCGGAGCGTGTGGCGGCCCGGACCGAGCTTCTGCGGTGCACGGATGTATGTGTAATCGACGGCGGCGAAGTTGTAGCAGAACGTGGGGACGCCGCCTTTCAGGTAGAGGGACCACCCGGCGGTGTCGCCGCCCATCACGACGATGGGACCCTCGGCGCCCTGCTCGGGGATTTCAATCTCGGCGGTCATGACCCAGGAGCGGTTCTTCGTGTCGGGCGCCGCGGCCTCGGGAATCCGTACCGCCCCCAGCCCGAATGAGAACCGCGTCCGTTTCTTGGCCAGCTCGGCCCGGCCCAGCAGGCGCTCCTGGAACCGGTCATCGAGCGGGAGCACGTTGTAGCGGCCGGCCTCGGCCCACCACAGGCCGACCAGATGAATCATCCGCTTCACGGCCGGGTCATCTTGCTTCAGCAGATCCCGCTGCGCCATGAGGTCGTGGCACTCGGTCGGGTCCTTCTCGAGGTCGTAGACCTCCCAGTGGTCCTCGTCGAAGGACCAGGCCGCATGGTTCTCCCACGGCTTGCGGCCGTGGTAGGTGACGGCCTTCCACTTCCCGTTGACGATGGCGCGGTTGCCCAGCATCTCGAAGTATTGCGTCGGGTGATGCGTGGGCGCGTCCGCGTCGTCGAACGAGTAATTCATCGGCACGCCTTCCATCGGCGCCTGGGAGACGGAGTTGACGACGGCGGGCGCCTCAATCCTGGCGGCCTTCAGGATGGTGGGGACGATGTCGATGACGTGGTGGAACTGCGTCCTGATTTCACCTCGGGCCTGGATGCCCTTGGGCCAGTGCACCACGAGGGGATTCCGCGTCCCACCGAAGTGCGTGTACTGCTTGCAGAGCTTGAACGGTGCATTCATCGCCAGTGCCCACCCCACCGGGAAGTGGTTATAGGAGCCCGGCTGCCCGAGCCTGTCGATGCGCTGGAGGTTCCCCTCCAGCGTCTCGACCTTCTCGGGGCGCTCCGTGCCGAACGCGCCCTCGTTGAAGAGGCCCGAGTTCGTGCCCTCGCCGGAGCAACCGTTGTCGCCGATGAACACGAAGAGCAACGTGTTGTCGAGCTGGCCCGACCGCTCCAGGTACTCGACGACGCGCCCAATCTGCGCGTCCGCGTGCGACAGGAAGGCGGCGTAGACCTCGGCCATCCGCGCGAAGAGCCGCTTCTGGTCGTCCGACAAATCATCCCACCTGGGCACGCCTTCGAGCATGGGCGCGAGCGCGGCGTTGGCCGGAATGACGCCCAGTTGCTTCTGCCGCGCCAGCACCTGCTCGCGATAGCGGTCCCACCCCATGTCGAACTTGCCACGGTACTTCTCAATCCACTCGGGCCAGACGTGGTGGGGGGCGTGGCAGGCGCCGAACGCGAGGTAGGCGAGCCACGGCTTCTCGGGCGTCAACGACGCATGGTTCGAGATGAAATCGACCGTCTTGTCGGCGAGGTCCTCCGACAGGTGGTAGCCCTCCTGCGGCAGACGCGGTGGGTCGATGGCCTCGCGCCCCGCGTAGAGCTTCGGGTACCACTGGTTGTTGTCACCGCCCATGAAGCCGTAGAAGCGGTCGAACCCGAAGAGCGGCCCGTCGGGCCACCGGTCGAACGGACCGGAGGGGCCGGACTCCTCCGACGGCGTGTTGTGCCACTTGCCGAGCGCGAACGACGCGTAGCCGTGCTGGTGGAGCATCGCGCCAATGGCGGCCTTGTCCGGCTTCTGGCGCGCGTCGTAGCCAGGGAAGCCGGTTGCGAGTTCGGTGATGTTGGCCATGCCAACCGAGTGGTGGTTGCGTCCCGTCAAGAGGCACGCGCGCGTCGGCGAGCAGAGGGCCGTCGTGTGGAAGTTGGTGTACCGGAGACCGTTACCGGCGAGCCGCGTGATGTTCGGCGTCTCGACCAGGCCGCCGAACGTGTCACACGCCCCGTAACCGACGTCGTCGAGGATGATGTACAGGATGTTCGGCGCCCCCTTCGGCGCCTCGGGAGGCACGGGGAAGGCCGGCTCGGACTCCTCCCATGTCCTGCCAATGCGGCCGGGGAAGCGCTCCCCTTCGTGGTACGTCTTCATTCCACCGGAGACCGCCGCCGACTGCCCGTCGCCGCCCTGCTGCCCCTCGGACGTCTTCCCCTTGCCACTCTTCCGCGCCATGTCGGGCCTCCCCCTCTCCCCAGGCAAGGTTGAGAGCACAGGACTCCTCTGCAACCGGACCGTCTGTCGCAGGCAACAGGCGCTCGGGGCGCCCAGGCAGGCGCGGGCGCGCTGGCCTGGAGCCCTAGGGGGTTTCACACCGGTTGTCGGCAGTGCGCTCGGCGCCGCGCGGGTGATGCGCCGCGCGACTGTAAGGACCCGCGACGGTCCGCGTCTCCCTCTTCGAGCCGGCGATGAACGCCGCTTGATGATGGAGCCACCCGATGAACCCGAATGATGAAACCCTCCTGAAGATCGAGGGAATGTCCTGCCGGTCCTGCGTCAGCCACATCAACACCGCGTTGCGGAAAGTCGAAGGCGTGCAGGACGTCAACGTGCGGTTCGAGCACCGCCAGGTCCTCGTGAAACACGACGCCGCGACCGCGAACGTCAACATCCTCATCGAGGCGCTCCGCGACGCCGGGTACGAGTCCGCCCCCACCGCATGAGCTGCCCCCGTGTGCGGACGGGCCTCCTTGCCCGTCCGCACCACCAGCCCCTCCCCACACCCAGTCCCTCATGTAAGCCGCCGTCGCGGCAATGACAGCCAGCCTGCGCGTGATGCCCAGAAGGACTCGGGCTCCGCGCGGCCTGGCTGCGCTCATCCATTGGAACAGCCGGGCATGTCGCTTGGGAGCCGCGGTCAGGTCATGCCTTCGCGCTCCCGCAGCCCCCGGCCTTCTTCTCGGTGCCCTGCGTCGCGCACGTGCAGTCCAGACAGCCGTGCGAGGCGCACGTGCCGCACGAAACCTCCAACTGTTTCTTGAGCGCCTTGCGAGCACGGTGCAGTCGCACCGCCGCGTTGTTGGACGTGATGCCCGCCTCCAGGGCGAAAGCCGGGACGCTGACGCCCTCCACCTCCACACGCCGCAGCGCCTCGGCATACTCGGGCTTGAGGGTGCCGGCCAGCCGGCCCACGCACTGGCAAACAGCCTGCGCCAGTTCCGCTTCCGGTGCATGGCCCTCCTCGAGCTCGCTGGCCAGCGAAGCCAGCGCGCGCTCCGTCGTGCCACGACGCCGGTAATGGTCGATGACCGCGTTGCGCAGCACGCTGTAGAACCAGGCCATCAGCGACTCATCTTCGCGGAGCGCCTTCGCCTTGCCCATGCCACGGACGAACGCATCCTGAAGGATGTCTTCCGCCACCGCGCGGCTCCCAACCCGACGCTCGAGGAAGCGCAAGAACTCCCGGTGGTTCTCCACCAGACTGGAAATGACGTCGGCGGACAGGGGCCGCACCACGCCATCGGTCTCCGCACCCGCTCCCTGATTCATGTCACTCATGCCGTTCAGGTACAGGGACGGAGGACCTGGTGCAAGCCGTCCTCCGCCCCCCTTCGCCATCAACCAAAGCGCACGTCCGGATTGATGCCGTCCGCGTCCATGCGCACCGGGTCGGCCTTTTCCGCCACCGTCCCCTTCGGGTGCACGTACCAGCCGCTCCCATCCTCGGTGTCCGGGTTCTCGCGGACCTTGAGGAGCGTGAACATGCCGCCCATGTCGATGGGGCCGAAGGGCCCCTTGCCGCCCTTCATGGGAATGCTGTTGGCCGGCATTGGCATGCCCATCTCTTCCATGCCACCCATGCCATCCTGCCCCATCGTCATGTACCCCGGCACCAAGGCCTGCACCCGCCGGTCGATGGCCCGTGCGTCAGCACCCAGCGTCACCGGGGCCGCGTGTCCCATCTGGTTCATCACATGGTGGGTCATGTGGCAGTGCATGGCCCAGTCCCCCGGTTCGTCCGCGACGAACTCGATGACCCGGGTGCTCCCCACCGGCACCAGGATTGAAGTTTCCGGGTAGCGGGCGGACTCGGGGACGAAGCCCCCATCCGTCCCCGTCATTTCGAAGGACAGGCCGTGCAGGTGAATGGGGTGGTGGTCCATGGCGGACAGATTCCCCAGGCGGATGCGCACGCGCTCCCCGCGCCCGATGACGAGCGGCTCGGTGGCCGGGAAGGCCTTGGAGTTGAACGTGAGGACATTGAAGTCGCTCATCGCGTTGGGGTCCGGCCGGCGCATGCCTGGCAGCACCTTCCACTCGTGCGTCATCAGCGCGAAGTCGCGGACCACTCTCGGGCCGCGCGGACGCTTCGGATGGACGATGAACATGCCCATCATCCCCAGCGCCATCTGGGTCATCTCGTCGTAGTGCGGGTGATACATGTACGTGCCCGGCTGGTTCAGCGTGAACTCGTAGGCGAAGGTTTCTCCGGGGGCGATGGGGCGCTGGTTCAGCCCGGACACGCCATCCATGCCATTGGGAATGATGAGCCCGTGCCAGTGCACGGTGGTCGGCTCGGGCAGCCGGTTGGTGACGTAGATGCGAAGGCGGTCTCCCTCCACCGCCTCGATGGTGGGCCCTGGCGTCGAGCCGTTGTAGCCCCACGCTTCCACCTCCAGCCCAGGGGCGAAGGTGTGCTTCACGGGCATGGCCACCAGGTGGCCCACCTTCACGCCCCCCACCTTCCTCCAGGGCAGCGTGGAGCCGTTGGGCGTGGTGACGGCCACCTGCCCGCCCGGAGCGACGATGCTCGGCGTCCTGGCGCGTGCGCTGACGGGCGCGGAAGGCACGGCGTGGGACTGTCCTTGCGCGAAGGCCTGGCTTGCGACCAGCGTGCCCCCAGCGAGTGCGCCGAGCTGAATGAACTGCCTGCGGTCCATGGTGGTGTGTCCTCTCAATGTCGAAGTGCGGTGAATGCGAAGGTCAGTGCGCGTCCGCCGCGGCGGCCGGACCGGAGCTCGCGCTCATCGACGAAACGCGGATGGAGCCCAGCTCCAAGCCTTGGTGACGGCCCGCCAGGAGTTGCTCCAGCGCCGAGCGGGCGCGGTGGTAGTCGAGCAGCGTCTCCACGTAGGTGCTGGCCGTGTCCGTCACGGCGGCCTGGGCACGCAGCACCTCGAAGACGCCCACCTGCATGGCGTTGTACTGAAGCAACGTCTCGTCGAGCACCTGGCGCCGGGCCGGCAGGAGCACGTCACGGACGTGCCGCGCCCGTCGCTCCGTGGACTCCACTCGGCCGCGGGCCTGGCGCAGCGAGGCGCGGATGGCGGTGGCCGTGGCCTCGTAACGGGCCTTCAGGGACTCGCGCGAAGAAAGGGCCGCCATGCGCACGCCCTGCTTGCGGTCGAACAGCGGCAGCCCCACCGTGAGGTGCGCCCCCATCTCCCACCGGTCCTCGTCCTTCTCGCCGTGGAAGCCGCCGGACAGGTGGGGCAGAAACCCCTCCGTCCGCGCGAGCCTGTGGCGCCGGTCGGCGGCCTCCATCCGGCCGCGCAGCTCGGCCAGGTCGAGGCTCGCCTCGATGGCGCGCGCCTCCAGCCCCTCCCCCGAATCCAGGTCGTTGACTGGGTCGGCCAGCGGCGAATCCACCGTCCACTGCGTGCGGGGACCGAAGAGGCCCAGCAACACGTTGAGGGCCTCGCGCGAGTCCAGCAGTGCGTTCTCGGCTTCGGCCACGGCCAGGCGCGCGGACTCCACCGCGGACCGCTCGGTGGCCACCTCCAGCGCGCGGACGTTGCCCGCCTTCTCCAGCTCCACCGCCGTGCCGTAGCCCGCCTGTGCGACCTGCAGCGCCCGGTTGCGCAGCTCCAGTTGCTGGTGCCGGGCCTGGACCTCGTAGAAGCCCAGGCGCGTGCGGTAGGCCAGGTGCAGCACCTCGCCCGCCGTGAGTGCGCGCTCGGCCGCGCGCTCGGCCTGGGCCACCCCGCGACGCTGCGGCAGGAGGATGAGCTCGGACAGGTCGTACTCGAGCCCGATGTCCCCTTGCAGAGGCTCCCCGCCACGGGTGGGCTTTCGCACCTCCAGCTCCACCTCTGGATTGGGAGGAAGGCTCATCTGCACCAGGTTGCCAGTGGCGACGCCCAGCGCGTGCATCGCGGCGCGCAGGTCGCGGTTGTTCAGCAGGGCGATGCGGACGGCCGTGTCGGCGGTGAGCGGCTGGGCCAGCAGCGCCCGCACGGCCGCGTCCGCGTCCTCTCCCCGGAGGGCCTCGCTGGTGAGCCCGGCCATCGGGTCCCCAGGCGTCCAACGAGCGCTGAGCGTCGTGTGCACGTCACGCGCATCATTCGCCAGGGGAACGGTGACGCATCCCCCCAATGTGAGCATGGATGCCACGAGCGTACCTGCGGCGGGCCGCTTCCAGCGTGACGATGACCAGGTCTTCATGGTGCCTCTCTCTCCGTCGCGGGCGGCTAGTGCTGGTGATGGTCGTGGCTGGGGGCGGGACTGCCGGCATCCGGGGCGCTCTCGGAGTGCCCCCCGTGTCCATCGTGAGCGCTCCCCTGCTTCGCGCCATGCCCCGTGTGCCCACCGTGGCCAGAGTGCCCACCATGGCCAGAGTGCCCAGAGCTATGCCCCGTCGCGTTGCCTTGCCGGGCGGTGCCACCATGACCGCCTGTGTGCCCTTGATGGCCCGCGTGGTCGTTCCCCTGGACTCCGTCGTCGGAGGCAATCCCAGACGGCGCGCGCAGCGGATCGGCATCTGTCAGCACAGCGACCAGATTCGGACGGGGGGCCTCCGGCGCACGCAGGGAAGTGGGCGACGCGGAATCCTCGTCGAGCGCGCTCCAGGGAGCGGCGGCGCAGGCGGTGAGCGGAGACAACAAGGAGAGGACGAGGAGCTTCTTCATGATGGGATTCCTTTCGGAGCAGGTGACCGGCTTCGGCCCCTTGGACGCGGCAGGGGCCGGCGACTTACATGTCCGGGCTCAGACCTCTGCGATGAGGCGGCCGCGCAGCATGCTCATGCCGCAGGTGAAGTCGTACGCGCCGGGCGTGAGCGCGGGCAGGTCGATTGTCACCACGCGTCCGGTGGGCAGCGTGCGCGAAACGCCGAGGTCGCCGAGCACGATCTGCTCCGAGCACGCGGAGCGGTCCGTGCGCAGGACGTTGAGCTTCACCGGCACGCCCGCGCGCACCACGATGCGGTCGGGGCGGTAGCCGCCGTCCACCATCAGGTCCACTTCCTGCGCGCCGCCGACCTCGCTCCGGGCCCGGGTGCGCTGGCGCGGGCCGAAGAAGAACAGGACGGTGGCCGCCGCGGCCAGCACGCTGCCAGAGACGACTCCCACTTCGATTGAATCCAACATGACGCTCTCTCCCTGGACGCAGGTTCCACGCGGCGGGCCAGGGAGCAGGTCGCTCCCTCATGTCCACCGCGTTCACCCCTGTTGACGGGTCAGGCGCCGGGCTCTTACAGGTGCCGTGAATGCACGAACGCCACGGTCCCGAATGGAGGACCGTGGCGCCGTGGGGACTTCGTGAGGAAGGTCTGGCTCAGGCCGCCTGGGGCGCTGGCAGGCGCAGGCGCCGCAGACGCAGGCTGTTGAGCAGCACCGACACACTCGACAGGGACATGGCCACGCTCGCCAGCATCGGTGACAACAGCCAGCCTGTCAGGCCGTAGAGCAGCCCCGCCGCTACCGGGATGCCAAGCACGTTGTAGAGGAAGGCCCAGAACAGGTTCTGTCGGATGACCCGCATCGTGGTGCGAGCCAAGCCGAGTGCCGCCGGCAGTCCTCGCAAATCGGAGCGCAGCAGCGCGACGCCCGCGGCATCCCGGGCCACGTCCGTCCCCGTCCCCATGGCAACGCCGAGGTCCGCCTCCGCCAGGGCCGGCGCGTCGTTGATGCCATCCCCCACCATGGCCACGCGCCGTCCCTCCGCCTGGAGCGCACGCACCACATGCGCCTTGCCGGACGGCAGTACACCGGCGAAGACCCGGTCGATGCCGAGCGCGCGCGCCACCCGCGCGGCCGGTCCCTCATGGTCGCCCGTGAGCATCACCACGTGCAGCCCCATGCTCCGCAGGGATTGGACCACCGTGGCGGCCTCCTCCCGCTCAGGATCCGCGATGCCGATGGCGCCTACCCAGCGCCCGTCCACCGCGATGAGCACGGGCGTCTGCCCGTCCGCCGTGAGCACTCGCTCGGCGTCCTCGCTCCCGGACACGCCCTGTCCGTCCAGCATCCGACGACTGCCCACGAGCACCCTGCGCCCGCCAACCTGGGCCTCCACGCCATGTCCCGGCGTGGCGGTGAACGACTCCGGCGTGCCGACCTTCAGACCCCGGTTGGCGGCCTCGGACATGACGGCACGGGCCAGCGGATGCTCGCTCGCGGACTCGGCGGCGGCGGCGAGGGTCAGCACTTCCTCCTCCGTCATGCCGCTCGCGGTGAGGACGCGGACCACCGCCGGGCGCCCCTGGGTCAGCGTGCCCGTCTTGTCGAGCACCACGGTGTCGATACGGCTCGCGCCTTCCAACGAAGCGGCGCTCTTCACCAGCACTCCGAGCTGCGCCCCCCGCCCCATCCCCACCATGAGCGCCGCGGGCGTGGCCAGTCCCAGGGCGCACGGGCAAGCGATGACCAGCACTGCCACCGCGTTGAGCAGGGCCATCGTCAGGCGCGTCTCCTCGGGGGCCAGGACGAACCAGGCCGCGAACGTGGCGATGGCGATGAGCAGCACCACCGGAGTGAAGACGCCGCTCACCACGTCCGCGAGGCGCGCGATGGGCGCCTTGGTGCCCTGGGCCCGCTCCACCACCTGGACAATCTGCTGGAGCGCGGTGTCACTCCCCACCTTGGCCGCGCGGAAGACCAGGCGGCCCGTGCCGTTCATCGTCCCGGCGAAGACCTCCGCGCCCGCCGCCTTCTCCACCGGCAGGCTCTCCCCCGTGAGCATGGATTCGTCCACCGAGGAGGCCCCGTCCACGACGGAGCCATCGACGGGGATGGACTGCCCCGGACGCACCACCACATGGTCCCCCACCCGCACCTCGGCGAGTGGAACCTCTCGCTCGACGCCATTCTCCAGCACGGTGGCGATGGAAGGGGCCAACGCCTGAAGCCGCCGGATGGCATCCCCTGCCCGGGTGCGTGCTCGCGATTCCAGGAAGCGCCCGAGCAGCACGAAGGCAATCACCGCGGCCGCCGCCTCGAAGTAGATGGGAGGTGCGGCTCCGTGCCCCTCATGACCTCCGTGGTCCCCGGCGACGATCAATGTCGGCCACACGGTGGCCACCACCGAGAAGATGAAAGCCGCGCCGGTCCCGAGCGCCACCAGGACGTTCATGTCGGCCGACCTGTGCCGCAACGCGGCCCACGCCGCCCGGAAGATGGGACCACCGCTGTACGCCATGACTGGCAGCGTCAGGCCGAGCTGCACCCAGGTGGAACCGGTGAAGTCGAGCGCTCCGTGGGACATGGCCAGCACGACCACCGGCAAGCCGAAGAGCACGGCCACGGCGAGCCGGCGCCGCAGCCCTCGCTCCTCCGCGGCGTCCGTCTCTTCAGCGGTGGAAGCCTGCGGCACCTCGGCGCGATAGCCAGCGTCGGCCACCGCATCGGCCAGTGCGCTGACGGACGTGGTCCGAGCGTCGAAGAGGACACTGGCCCGGCGGGTGGCGAAGTTGACGCTGCACTCCTGGACCCCCTCCACCTCGCTCAGAGTGCGTTCCACGCGGCGCGCGCACGCGGCGCACGTCATACCCGACACGGCGAGGTCCATCCGCTCCAGGGCGCCCGCGGGAGACCGGGACGAGGCTGCTTCAACGGCATTCATGGGGCTTCCTCCTGCCCGCGAGCTAGCGGGTCACCCCACTGACGCACCTCCCCCAAAAGGCTTACACCCGCGAAGAGGTCCAGCCGCGGTGGCCAGCGCCTCGTGCGCCACCCGCAGCGTCCCGGCCATGCACGGCACTTCACGGCTCCGTGGAACGACGCCGCTTCACGCTCCACCTGTGACCGTGACGGTTACAGCGAAACCCATCCGGGTACTCCGAACAGGTGCCGCGCCACGGCAACCCCGCATGAACAGGCGCGTTCAGTCCTCGGCACGCGTTGTGCTCCGGCGGACCGAACTCACAGGATGCCGGACATCCCCGAGGGCATCCTCACTCTGGGAGCAACCAAGCGATGAAGAAGAGCCTGATGGGACTCCTTGCTGCACTCCCCCTGATTGCCGCGGCCCCCGCGGTCGCGTGTGACGAGCACGCCAAGCACGGCGAGCACGCCAAGCACGGCGAGCATTCCGCGCACGAATGCACGGCCAAGAAGGCCGCTGCGCCCACACAGAAGCCCGCCTCGGCCCCGGCTACCAGGAATGGCGTCCAGACCGTGGACCTCACGGTGACCCCCAAGGGCTTCGAGCCCTCGAACGTGAAGGTGAAGGCGGGGCAGCCCGTCCGCCTCGTGGTCACGCGCAAGACGGCCAAGACGTGCGCCACGGAAATCGTCATGGCCGACCTGGGCATCAACAAGCCGCTCCCCATGGACACGCCGGTGACCGTGGAGTTCACCCCCAGCGAGTCGGGCACGCTGCGCTACGCCTGCGCGATGGACCACATCAGCGGGCTCGTCACCATCCAGTAGACCGCCGTTCCGGGCAGGCTGCGCGCCGAGGCCGCGCGCCTGGGGGGCCGGGCCACGCCACCACGGCGGCCTGGCCCCCTCCTCGCCCGCAGCTTCCATCCATTCGTGAAGAGGCTTCATGCATCGCAATCGCTGGTTCCTCGCGGCAGCTGTCGTTGCCGTCCTCGCAACGCTCGCGGCACTCGGCCTTGGCCAGGAGGATGACGCCGCCATGGCGACGCTCCGGCAGCCGCGCGCGGCACCGCCCTACCCTGAAGACATCCCGTCCACGGGCCACGTGCGCGAGTTCGACCTCGTCGCGGCCCCGACAGCCCTCCCGCTCCTGGATGGCCGGAGTCTGGAGGTCTGGGCCTACAACGGCCAGGTCCCCGGCCCCACCCTTCGCGCCAACCATGGCGACACGGTCCGCGTGCGATTCACCAACAAGCTGCCGCAGCCGACGACCATTCACTGGCACGGCATCCGGCTTCCGAACGGAATGGACGGCGTGCCCGGGGTGACCCAGCCTCCCATCCCACCAGGGGGAACCTTCGTCTATGAGTTCAAAGTGAAGGACGCAGGAACCTACTGGTTTCACCCGCACCTGCGCGGGAGCGAGCAAGTCGAGCGAGGGCTGTTCGGCGTGCTCATCGTGGAGGAACAGAAGCCCGGCCCTTTCTCACGCGAGCTCGTCTGGGTGCTCGACGACTGGCGACTCGACGCGGGTGGCCAGATTGACGGCCGATTCAACACGCGCCACGACCTCGCGCACGACGGCCGCTGGGGGCAGATCTCCACGGTGAACGGGACTGTCCAGCCAGAAGTCCCGCTGCAGCCCGGCGAGCGAGTGCGGCTGCGGATGGTCAACGTTGCAAATGGGCGCGTGTTCGCGCCCTCCTTCGAAGGGCTGGGCGCATCGGTCATCGCGATCGACGGGCTGGCCACGGACCGGCCGCTGCCGGCCTCCCGCTTGGAGCTCGCTCCAGGGAACCGCGTCGACCTGGACTTCACCGTTCCCGAGGCGCTGAGCAACCCGCGCATGGAGGTGATGGACCACTTCACACGCAGGCCGTTCCCTCTCGCAACGCTGGTGGTCTCTGGAGAGGTCGTGCGGCCGCCCGAAGTGGCAGCAGTTGCTCCGCCCCCGAGCCCTGACCTCTCTCCAGCGCGTGCACTGCAACCCGCGGAGACCTTCCGGCTGAATGCGAGGCGGGGAGGCCCCTTCGGCATCGAGTGGACCATCAATGACGAGGCGTTCCACCACGAGGGGGAGCATGCCTCCGCGCACCACAAGGTCTACCGACTCCCTGCCCATCAATGGGCCACGCTGCGTTTCGTCAACGAGTCCTCCCGCCTGCACCCCATGCACGTGCATGGGCAGTTCTTCCGCGTGGTGGCGCGCAATGGCGCATCGGTGGACGAGGGACACTGGCGCGACACCGTGCTGATTCGTCCAAGGGAGACGGTGGATGTGGCGATGTTCCCGCAGGACGTGGGGGCCTGGATGCTCCACTGCCACATCCAAGAACACGCCGAGGCCGGGATGATGACGCTCGTGGACGTCCATGCGGAGGGTTCCCACTAAGCGAGCCACGCCATTCCAAAAGGGCCGCGCTCGCCAGACCTGAAGCCGAGCCCCCGGCCCATTACAGTGTGACCAGCCTGGTCACACCCGGCCCTTTTCTCGCAACGATGAGGGAACGCCGCCCAGGAATGAGTTCAGCCACTTGCAGCGCGCACCACATTGGCCTGCCTGTTGCTAAACCCCTACCTTCGTTCGCCAGGGGATGTCGTGTCCGGAACCGCTCGCAGGCTCTTATCCGCCTTCTCGCTCCTCGTCCTGGCCTTCGGCGCGGCAGCCTATGCCGCGCTCGAGGGCATGGCGGAGATCCACGAGGCCCTGCACAGCGTGCGGCGGCAGGAGACGGCCGTGCGCACCACGCTGTCGCTCGCGACCTCGGTCAGAGACCTCTACGCACACCAGGCTCACACCGTCATCCTCGGCAACGCCAGCCACCTGCCGCTCTACGACAGCGCCTATCACCGTGCCATGGAGCGGCTCGAAGCGGTCCAAGCCCAGGCCACCACCTCCGAGGAACGCGCCCAGGTGGAGACCATGCGCCGCACCACGACGGAGCTGGACCGGCTTTTCCGCGAGGCGCTCGTGCCAGCCGTGCTGCGCGAGGACCATGCCACCGCGGCCCGTGAACACGCCAGGGCCCTGGAGCTGGTCGACGTCATCCAGGAGAGCGCGGACACTTTGGCCTCACACTACGAGCGAGCCATTGGCAACTTCGAGGAGCACGCGAGCACGGTCCAGCACGCCAGCTTCCAGTGGACGGTCGCCATCCTGGCCGCTGCCGCCCTGCTCGCGGCGGGCGTAGGTCTCTACATCGGCCGCTCGGTGGCCCGCCCGGTCTCGCTGCTGGAGGCCGGCGCGGCCCGTATCGCCGCGGGCGACCTCATGACTCGTATCGCGCTGGACCGCCCGGATGAGTTCGGAAGGCTGGCGCAGCAGTTCAACCGGATGACCGCCGCGCTACGTGAGCATCAGGAGCGCCTGGTTCAAAGCGAGCGGCTGGCGGGCATCGGCCGCCTGGCGGCGGGCGTGGCGCATGAAATCAACAATCCCCTGGGGGTCATCCTCGGCTACGTGCGCCTGCTTCAGCGCAAGGCGGAGGGGGCGCTCGCGGACGACCTGCGCATCATCGAAGAGGAGACGCTGCGCTGCCGTGACATCGTGGAGGGGATGCTCGACCTGTCGCGGCCACTCCAGGTCCCGGGCGAGACGCTGGAGCTGCGAGAGCTGGTGGAGGAAGTCGTCTCCCGGCAGCGGGAGTCCGCCCAGCTCTCCGCGGCATCCTTGACGGTGGAAGGCGAAGCCCGGGTGGCAGGCCATCCGCAGCGGCTGCGGCAGGTGGTCACGAACCTGGTCAAGAACGCCATGGAGGCCGCCGGTCCCTCGGGACAGGTGACCGTGGCCATCCACGCCCACGATGACGAGGTGGCGCTTTCTTTCCGCGACAGCGGGCCCGGCCTCTCTCCCGAGGCACAGAAGCGGATGTTCGAGCCCTTCTTCACCACCAAACCCCATGGCACCGGGCTGGGGTTGGCGGTGTCGCAGGCCATCGCCCAGGCCCATGGTGGCCGCATCCAGCCGCGCAACCTGCCTGGACGTGGTGCGGAATTCACCTTGCATCTCCCCCGGAGTACGCCGTGACGGACAGACCGAGTGTTCTCGTTGTCGACGACAAGGAGAACATGCGCCACCTCATCACCCGCATTCTCGGTGACGCGTATCACGTGAGGACGGCTGAAGACGGAGGCCGTGCACTCTCCCTCATCCAGACGCAGCCGTTCGACGTGGTGGTGACGGACATCCGAATGCCGGGAGCGGACGGCTTCGAGGTGCTCAAGGCAGTCAAGCAGCACGCGCCCACCACCGAGGTCATCCTGATGACGGCGTACGCCTCCGTCCCCAAGGCGGTAGAGGCCATCAAGGAGGGCGCCTATGATTACCTGCCCAAGCCCTTCGACCCGGACGAGGCATCCCTGGTGGTCGCCCGCGCCATCGAGCGCAAGCGGCTCAAGGAGCAGGCCGCCTCACTGCGGCGCGAGCTGGAGGGCATCTACAGCTTCCAGAACATCATTGGCAGGAGCGCGCCCATGCGTGCGCTCTACAGCCTGCTGGAGCGCGCCTCCGAGCTGGACATCACGGTTCTCATCACCGGGGAGACGGGGACGGGCAAGGAGCTGGTGGCGCGGGCCATCCACCACCACGGCCCACGCAAGGACCGGCCCTTCATCGCGGTCAACTGCGGCGCGCTGCCCTCCGAACTCATCGAGAGCGAGCTGTTCGGTCACGCCCGGGGTGCCTTCACCGGCGCGGTAGAGACCAAGGCCGGTCTCTTCGAGGCAGCCTCCGGGGGGACCATCTTCCTGGACGAGATTGGGGAGTTGCCCCTGTCCGTCCAGGTGAAGCTCAACCGCACGCTCCAGGACAAGGAGGTGCGCCGTGTCGGAGACGCGGTTGCGCGCCGCATCGACGCACGCGTCATCACCGCCACCCACCGCGACCTCAAGGCCGAAGTGACTGCGGGCCGCTTCCGCGAAGACCTCTACTACCGGCTCAATGTCTTCCCGGTGCATCTGCCGTCCCTGCGGGAGCGGCGCGAGGACATCCCCCTGCTGGCCATGCACTTCGTACAGAAGGCGGCGAAGACCTACCGGCAGCCGGTGGATGGCCTGGAGCCGGACGCGTTGCGTGCGCTCACCGGGTACAACTGGCCGGGCAACGTGCGCCAGTTGGAGAATGCCATCGAACGCGCGGTGGCCATCACCACTGGCTCCCGGGTGGGCCCTGACGCACTCCCCTCTGAAGTCACGGGCGGACAACAGGGAGCACTGCCCGCAGACCATCTGGTGAAGATGCCCTTCCGGGAGGCGGTGGACCTGGCGCGGGACCGTGCCTCGCGCGACTACCTCATCGCCCTGCTGCGGGAATTCGGGGGCAATGTGACGCGGGCTGCTGAACGCGCGGGCATGGAGCGCGAGAGCCTCCACCGGCTCCTCAAACGCTTTGGCCTGCGTTCCGATGACTTCAAGGAGTCACCCTAAGCAACACATGCAATCAAGCTGCATTCACCACCAAACACAGCTTCTGTAGATGCCGCCGACACGATTCCGCCGAGAGGACCGTCGATATGGAACGCATGAAGCCGACACTGTGGATGATGCCCTTCCTGACTGCGCTGGCGATGAGTGGCTGCGCCGCCAAGGACTCAAACTCGTTCCCCGTCCTCGAAAAGGACGCCGTGTTCGTCGTGAATGGTGGCAGCAACTCCCTCAGCGTCATTGACGTGGAGCGGCAGGAGGTCACCAGCACCCTTCGATTGAAGGACATGACCTATCCCCACCACATCAGCCTCAGCCCGGACCGGAGCCTGCTCGTGGTGGCGGTCCCCGGCATGGACCTGAGCGGCGGGCACGGCGGCGGGCACGGCGGTCACACCATGCCTGGCAAGCTCCTCCTGCTCGACGCGAAGACAGGTAAGACGCGGGCCACGCGGCAGTTCGACGTGATGACCCACAACGGCGCCTTCTCGCCGGACGGCACCGAGGTGTGGACGGCCCTGATGGCAAAGCCGGGCGCGGTGGTCGTGCTCGACAGCCAGACGCTCGAGCCCAAGCAAACAATCGACGTGGGCGACATGCCCGCGGAGGTGACGTTCTCTCAGGACGGGCGCTACGCCTTCGTCGCCAATGGCGACTCCAACAACGTCTCCGTCATCAACGCGGCCACCAAGGCGGTGGTGAAGACGGTGACCGTCGGGGCCAACCCGGTCGGCGCCTGGCCGGGAAACGACGGCCTCATGTACGTGGACAACGAGGACGGCAAGAGCCTCACCGGCATTGATGCCAACACCCTCGATGTGGCGCGCACCTATCCGCTGGGCTTCACGCCGGCCATGGCCGCCACGGCCCCCAATGGGGACCTCTGGGTGACGGACACCGACAACGGCAAGGTCATCTTCTTCGCCGCTGGTACGACGACACGTCAGGGGGAACTGGCCACTGGCGCCGGAGCCCATGGCATCGCGTTCTCCGCCGATGGCGCCACCGCATTCATCACCAACCAGACCGCGGGGACGCTCAGCATCGTCGACGTCGCCTCGCGCACCGTTCGAAAGACGCTCACCGTGGGCACCCAGCCCAACGGACTTGTCTTCCGCGAGAACTGACCCGTCTCGAGGCACGAGGTGATTGCCGTGGCTCCCCGCTGAGGTGGCTTGTAACTCCGCCGCTCACAGGTGCCACGGACCACCTCCATGCACAGCATCCAGCGCGGCGGACGCCTCTGGCAATCCGGCACACCGCGGATGCCAGGCGTCCGACCTGGAGGCTGTGAACGTATGAAATCCTCAATGCTATGCAGCGCCCTGGCGGTCGTCTTCCTCGCAGCGGTAGCGGGGTGTGGAGATGACGAGTCGCACGAGGGCATGTCCATGGACAGTGACGTTGCCCCCGAGCGGCTCGTCGTGGACGGCAACTATTCCGACGAGCGGTTTATCGACATGATGGCCGCGCACCACCAGATGGCCACCGAGATGGCCATGGTCGAGGAGCAACGCGGCACGCGTCAGGAGCTCCGGGCGCTGGCCACGAAGATGATTCAGGACCAGCGTCGAGAAATCGAGGAGCTGAAGGCCCTCAAGCAGGCCCACTTCGGCTCCTCGGATGTGCCGACGATGATGAGCGAGTCCGAGATGCAAAACAGCGGCATGCTGATGACCGCCGAGCTCGCGCGACAGCCGGACGTCGACGAGGCGTTCATCGATTCGATGATGCCGCACCACTCGGGTGCCGTTCAGATGGCGAGCGTCGCGCTGCGGCGGACCAGCAACGCAGAGATTCGCGCTCTTGCCCGCGGAATCATCGACGCACAGACGAAGGAGATCGGTCAGCTGATTGAGTGGCGCAAGTCTTGGTACGGCGGTCAACCGTAGCGGACATCGGCGCACTCACGACTGGAGGCGGCGAGCCACCGCCGCCACCGCCACGAGCCCGCCGCCGTCATCGCACCAATTGGGTGTGACCTACCTCACCCGAGTGTAACAGCGCGGGTTACACCCGACGGAGGCACACCCGAGTCAATCTCGGAACTTGCCCGTTGGCACGGCTGGCCTCGGGGTTGCTTGGTACCCGAGCTGACAAGCCGCACGGGTTCGCCCTGAGAACATTCCTGGCAGGCAGCCATGGGCCCGCTTCGGGCGACAGGCCGCTTCGCTTGGAACTGTAAGAAGGAACAGGGTGCTTCGTGATCCCGGCAAAAGGAATCGCGACGATGACGACTCATCTCCCCCCAGAAGCTCACACCGGGCACCACCCTCCGCACCTGCCAGAGGGCAAGGCGAAGGACCCCGTCTGCGGCATGTTCGTGGATCCCCAGGCACCGAAGGGCGGCAGCCACGTGCACGAGGGGCACACGTACTTCTTCTGCAACCCGAAGTGCCGCGAGAAGTTCACGGCGGAGCCGCGGAAGTACCTCGCGCCCGAGCCCCAGCCGCAGGAGCCTGCCCCCGCGGGCACCCAGTACATCTGCCCGATGGACCCGGAGGTGCGGCAGGACCATCCCGGCACCTGCCCCAAGTGCGGCATGGCCCTCAAGCCCGAACAGCCGGTCCTCCAGACGCGCACCGAGTACGTCTGCCCGATGCACCCGGAGATCGTGCGGCCCGAGCCGGGGGCGTGCCCCATCTGCGGCATGGCCCTGGAGCCACGGACCGTCACCCTTGAGGACGGGCCCGACCCGGAGTACCTCGACATGCGGCGGCGCTTCTGGGTGAGCGTCGTCCTCTCACTCCCTGTGTTCGTCCTGGGCATGTCCGAGATGATTCCGGGCCAGCCCATCCAGCGCCTCATCCCAGGGCCGCTCATGGCCTGGGTGCAGTTCGCCCTGGCGACGCCCGTGGTGCTGTGGGGGGGCTGGCCCTTCTTCCAGCGGGGCTGGGCGTCGGTGCGCAACCGGCACCTCAACATGTTCACGCTGATTGCCCTTGGGACGGGCGCCGCCTACGGCTTCAGCGTCTTCGCCACCTTCTTCCCCGGCCTCCTGCCTCACGCCTTCACGGGCCACGGTGGCCACGTGCCCTTGTACTTCGAGGCCGCGGCGGTCATCACCACGCTGGTGCTGCTGGGGCAGGTGCTGGAGCTCCGGGCCCGCCATGCCACCTCGGGAGCCTTGAAGGCGCTGCTCGGGCTGGCTCCGAAGACGGCGCGGCTGCTGCGCGAGGACGGGCGCGAAGAGGACGTAGCGCTGGACGGGGTCCACGTGGGTGACCGCCTCCGCGTCCGACCGGGCGAGAAGGTGCCCGTGGATGGCGTGGTCCTGGAGGGCGAGAGCGCCGTGGACGAGTCCATGGTGACGGGTGAGCCGATTCCCTCCGAGAAGACACCTGGCAGCCGGGTGACAGGAGGGACGGTCAACGGCACCGGCGGCTTCGTGATGCGGGCCGAGCGCGTCGGCCGCGACACGCTCCTCTCTCAAATCGTACAGCGGGTGGCCGAGGCCCAACGCAGCCGGGCCCCCATCCAGCGTCTGGCCGACACCGTCTCCGGGTGGTTCGTGCCCGCGGTGGTGGTCATCGCCGTCCTCACGGCGTTCATCTGGAGCATGTGGGGACCAGAGCCCCGGCTCGCCCACGCGCTGGTCAACGCCGTGGCCGTCCTCATCATCGCGTGCCCGTGTGCCCTGGGCCTGGCCACTCCCATCTCCATCGTGGTGGGCATGGGGCGTGGCGCGCAGGCCGGCGTCCTCATCCGGGACGCGGCGGCGCTCGAGGAACTGGCGAAGGTGGACACCCTCGTCGTCGACAAGACGGGCACCCTCACCGAGGGCAGGCCGAGCCTCACCACGGTGGTGACCGCCCCCGGTTTCGACGAGGCGCGGCTGCTTCACCTGGCCGGCAGCATCGAGCGCGGGAGCGAGCACCCGCTCGCGTCCGCAATCGTGAAGGGCGCAGAGGCACGAGGTGCCGTCCTCACTGAGACGCACGGCTTCAAGTCCGTGACGGGCCAGGGCGTGACGGGGCGTGTGGATGGTGCGCAGGTGGCGCTCGGCAATGCCCGGCTGCTCGAGGGACTCGGCATCGAGGCAGGGGCGTTCCTGGAGAGGGCGGAGGCCCTGAGGCGAGAAGGGCAGACGGTGATGTTCGTCGCCGTGGACGGCAAGCCGGCCGGGCTGCTGGGCGTGGCCGACCCGGTGAAGGCCAGCACCCCCGAAGCCGTTCAGCAGCTCCGTGCCGACGGCCTGCGCCTCGTGATGCTCACGGGTGACAGCCGGACAACGGCGGAGGCGGTGGCCCGGCGCCTGGGCATCGACGAAGTCCACGCGGAGGTGCGCCCCGAGGAGAAGAACGCGATGGTGAAGCGCCTCCAGGCCGAAGGGCACGTGGTAGCCATGGCCGGAGACGGAGTGAACGACGCGCCCGCGCTCGCCCAGGCCAACGTGGGCATCGCCATGGGCACGGGCACTGACATCGCCATGGAGAGCGCCGCCGTCACGCTGGTGAAGGGTGACCTCCGCGGCATCGTCCGCGCACGGCACCTGAGCCGGGGCACCGTGCGAAACATCCGCCAGAACCTCTTCTTCGCGTTCATCTACAACGTGCTCGGCGTCCCCATCGCGGCGGGGGTCCTCTACCCGTTCTTCGGACTGCTGCTGAGCCCCATGATTGCCAGCGCGGCGATGAGCATCTCGTCCGTCTCCGTCATCGCCAATGCCCTGCGGCTGAAGCGGCTGGACCTCTGACCGCCCCCCGCCGGATTCAAGAGGAGAATACACCGTGACCTTGCGCCGTACCGTGGTGGGAGGACTGGCCGTACTGGGCGCCCTGACGCTCGTCCTGGGCGTGGGCTGCGGGGTGTATGCGCTGACGGTGGCGCGCCGCGGCTTCTCGGCCCGGGAGGCCCCCTCGGCGCTCGAAGCGAACGTGGCGCGTGCGGCACGGAGCTTCAGCATGCCCGCGGGCGCCCGGGAGCTGAAGAATCCGCTCGCGCCCCTCTCACCGCAGGCCCTCGCCGAGGCGCGAGCCCATTGGGGTGACCACTGCGCCATCTGCCACGCGGCGGATGGCAGTGGGCAGACACCCATCGGCCAGGGGCTCTACCCGCGCGCCCCCAACATGCGCGCCACTCCGACCCAGGACCTGAGCGATGGCGAGCTGTACTGGATCATCCAGAACGGCATCCGCCTGACCGGCATGCCCGCCTGGGGACAACTCCACGAGGGGGCGGGCAACAACGATAGCTGGGCCCTCGTCGAACTCATCCGCAGACTGCCGCGTCTCGGCACAGAAGAGCTCGATGAAATCAAAGCCGCCCTGCCCCAGTCCCGGCATGAGCTTGAAGAGCAGCGCATCGAGGACGCGTTCCTCGAAGGACAGTAGCCGTCACATGCGAAAGGAGCGCAACGCCATGAGACCCCAACCCGTTCGTCCCCGCCTCACGAGCCTCGCCGTAGTGGCTCTCGCCCTGTTGACTCCGGCTCTGGCCCTTGCCCACGGCAAGGACGGGGTCCACGTCATGGGCACGGTGAAGGAAGTGAAGCAGGCCGCGCTCGTGCTGGAGACGAGCGACAAGAAGCAGCAGGAGGTGATGACGGATCCCGGCACCCGCTACGAGAGGAGCGGCGTGGCGGTCACCGCATCCGACCTCAAGCCCGGCGAGCGCGCCGTCGTGCACGGGATGAAGATGAACAACGGCCAGGTGCATGCGCAGTTGGTGAAGTTCGGCAAGCCGCCCGCCAAGGGCACAGGGAAGGCACAGGGCGGCACAGGGGAAACCGAGCCGGATCCCACTCCACCAACGCAGGGGAAGCATCACGAGCACTCGGGACACTGAGCGCTTCCGTCGCTGACGAGGACGGCATCCAAGACAAGGCGCCGCCGGGCGGGGAATACCGGCCCAGACAGTTCAGCGCTTGCGGGCCAGCAGCTTGCGAATCTCAACCAACGACGCGGTCGTCACGGCCTCGATGCCCTGCTCGCCGTCGATGTGGACGATGCGCTCGTGCTTCTCCCGGCGGCGGATGGCGGCCACGTACTGCTTCGCAATCCGCCGCTGAGCCTCGTCCGCCTCGAACAGCTCCGCCGCCCCGCCGCGTGCCTTGCGGCGCCGTGCCGCCACCTCCGGCGCCACGCCGACGAACAGCGTCAGGTCCGGCGACACCGCGCACGCATTCACCGCCTCCACCCATTCCATGGGCAGCGACGCGCCCTGGTAGGCCAGGGACGACAGGACGTAGCGGTCACACAGGACAATCTGGCCCGCCGCCAGCGCCGGGAGCACCCGGGCCGTGAGGTGGTCCGTCCGGTCCGCGGCGAACAGCAACGCCAGCGTCTCCGGCGCCAGCGGACCCGCCCCACCGGGCAGTCCCAACCGGCCCGTGAGCGCCTGGCGAATCATCATCCCCACGGGGCCGTCAGACGGCTCCCGTGTGGTCAGCACCGAGTGCCCCTCCGCGCGCAGGGCCGCGGCAAGCCGCTCCACCTGCGTCGTGGTACCCGCCCCATCCAGTCCCTCCAGGACGATGAAACGCCCTGGACGGCGCGCGGTGGCCTTCTTCCTGGCGGCGCTCACCGGGGAAGCAGCGCCGAGGGGTCGTCCAGCCGCAGCTCGCTGCGAAGGGCCAGCATCGACTCGTATTGCTTCAGCTCATCCACCAGGACCTTCCGGCCCGAGCGGTAGCTGATGAAGGCGTAGATGAGCAGCGACACGGACACCAGGGCCGCCGCCCACGCCAGCAGCGGCGTGCGAAGAGAATCGTAGAAGAGCTTGCCCGACGCCCCACCCACCAGGAGGGCAATGACGGTGGACACCCCCGCTCGGGCGAAGCGTGTCGTGCTCTCACGGGTGGAAAGACTGGCCTGGAGCTGGTCGAGCCGAGCCCGGAGTTCCTGGGTATTGGAAGTCATCACGGCGCCAAGCACCCTACATCACTGCGCCCGTCACGTCGAGTCGGCGTCTACCCACCAACCGGCCGTAGGCCCTCCAACGGCCCCCTGCCAACCTCATCCGCGCCATCATCCCCACATGCGCCCGGCTACCGGTTGGCTTGCGAGCCACCGTCGCCCACGCTACATGCGCGACTCATGCAGCCCTCCGCCCGGACCGAAACCTCCATGAGTCACGCCAGCGAGATCTCCTCCATCGACGACGCCATCCGTGACATCCAGGAGGGCAAGTTCGTCATCGTCGCCGATGACGAGGACCGCGAGAATGAGGGCGACCTCATCATGGCCGCGGAGAAGGTGACGCCCGAGCACCTGGCCTTCATGGTGCGCCACACCAGCGGCATCGTCTGCATGCCCATGCTGGCGGAGCGGCTGGACGAGCTCCGCCTCCCACAGATGGTGTCGGACAACACCGAATCCCATCGCACAGCCTTCACCGTCTCCGTGGACTACCGCCACGGCACCCACACGGGCGTATCCGCGGCGGACCGCGCGAAGACCATCCGCGCCCTGGTGGACCCCTCCAGCAAGGCCGATGACTTCCTGCGCCCCGGGCACATCTTCCCGCTCCGCTACCGCGAGGGCGGCGTCCTCCGCCGGGCCGGCCACACCGAGGCCACCGTTGACCTGTCCCGCCTCGCCGGCCTGTCCGCCTCCGGCATCCTCTGCGAGCTGGTGAAGGACGACGGCACCATGATGCGGATGCCGGACCTCAAGGTCTTCGCCCGCGAGCACAAGCTGTCGCTCATCACCATCGCGGACCTCATCGAGTACCGCCGCCGGAAGGACCGGCTGGTGCGCCGCGAGCCCGGCCAGCAGACCGTCACCACCCGCTACGGTGAGTTCACCGCCCTCACCTATTCGTGGCTGCCCGACGGCGTGAAGTCCCTGGTCCTGGTGAAGGGCGACCCGGCGTCGCGGCCCAGCACCCTGGTGCGCCTGCACGCGGCCTGTGCCCTGGGTGACGTGTTCGGCTCCCCGTCGTGCAACTGCAACGTGCTGCTGGATCAGGCGCTGGCGCGCATCGCCCGTGAAGGCTCCGGCGTGCTGGTGTACCTGCCAGGCATGCACGGGGACGACTTCGGCATCCACCACAAGCGCAACAACGACGGCAGCAGCGGCCCCACGCGTGGCCCGCAGGAGTCGCGTGACCTGGGCATGGGCTGCCAGATTCTCACGGACCTGGGCATCCACACGCTCCAGGTGATGACCAACTCGGACGTCACCTACCGCGGGCTCGCGGGCTTCGGTCTCACCATCGAGAAGCGCGTCCCGCTCCAGCCGGACTGACGCGCCCCTCGCCGGGCGGACCGGGCCCGGGGTTCAGCCCAGGTCCGCCAGTGCGCCCTTCACCGCGTCCAGCGTCGCCGGCAGCTCCACGGGCGGGTTGGCGAACTGGCTCGTCACCTCCGCCAGCGCGCCGCGGTGGTAGCCCACCTTGAAGTCGGCGAACTTCAGGCCGTGCGCGGTGGACACCACCGCCACGCGCGAGCCCCGGGCAATCACGCCCTGCGCCACCAGCTTCTCCAGCGCCGCCAGCGCCACGCCCGTGTGCGGACAGGTGAAGGTCCCCTCGCGGTCCGCCCGCGCGGCGGCGTTGGCCAGCTCGGACTCGCTGGCGTCCTCCACCACGCCGTCGAACGCCTTGAGCACCTTCACCGCGCGCTTGAATGACACCGGGTTGCCAATCTGGATGGCCGACGCCAGCGTGGGCTCGGCCTGCAGGGGCACCAGCTCCTGGAAGCCACCCCGGAACGAGCGCGCCAATGGATTGGCCTTCTGGGCCTGCGCCACGGCGATGCGCGGCCGGCGGCTGATGAGGCCCAGCGACAGCATCAGCTCGAAGCCCTTGCCCAAGGCGCTGGCATTGCCCAGGTTGCCGCCGGGAATCACCACCCAGTCCGGCGGCTCCCAGCCCAGGTCCTGGCAGAGCTCCACGGCGACCATCTTCTGGCCTTCGATGCGCAGCGAGTTCATCGAGTTGGCCAGGTACAGCCCCGTGTCCGCCGTCACCGCCTGCACCAGCTTCATGCAGCCGTCGAAGTCCGTGTCCAGCGACAGCACCCGCGCCCCATTGGCAATGGGCTGCACGAGCTGCGCGAGCGACACCTTGTCGCGCGGCAGGAACACCACCGCCGGAATCCCCGCCGCCGCGCAGTAGGCGGAGAGCGCCGCGGACGTGTCGCCCGTGGAGGCACACGCCACCGCGCGCAGCGGAACGCCCCGGGCGCGCATGTGCTTCACCGCGGAGACCAGGACCGTCATCCCCCAGTCCTTGAAGCTGCCCGTGGGCGAGACGCCGCACTCCTTCAAGTCCAGCGCGGCCAGCCCCAGCTCCGCCGCCATGCGCGGCAACGGCTTGAGCGGCACGCGGCCCTCGCCGAGCGAGACGATGTCCTCCGCCGGTAGCTGCGGATACGCCCACTCCCGCTTGCCCCACACGCCCGAGCCATCCGGCAGGCGCGCGGAGCCGAAGCGCGTCTCGAAACGGCGCTTCCATTCCGCCGCGGATACCGTGCGCAGGGCCTTCACGTCGTGCGCGACTTCCAGCAGGCCGCCGCAGCGCGGGCACCGGTACACCACGTCCATCAGCGAGGCGCGGAAGTCACAGCCCTCACTGCACGCGTACTCCGCGCGGAAATCCGAAGCCGACTCCTCGCTCATGCCTCCTCCTGTGCCCGCGTGCCACACTCCGGACAGGCCTTACCGGGCCGCACGCGAGTATGACACGATGCGCAAGAGCGCCAGCCATCGTCGTCGCCAGAAGGTCTCCCAGGCGCCGCTGCCACGGTGGGCTTCGCCCGGGGCAGGCGCATGCCGCAGTTGTCGCAGAGCAGCCCCTCCGCCTGGGTGATGCGGCAGTAACGGCAGACGACGGCGCCCAACGGCGCGGCGGTGCGAACGCCATCGTCCGGGGCACGCCCGGTGTCCAGCTCGGGCATGGGCGTCACCGGAACGGCCCCCATGTCCCGGGCGCGTGTCAGTTGCAGGTCGGGAACCACCTGCGCCGGCAGATCGGGCCCGGACCGGAGCCGCGTCACGTCCAGGTCGGGCAACACGGCCGCGACCACCGGCGCGCGGCCTCCGGCATGCGGTGTCACCTCCAGCTCCGGCAACGTCGCGATGGGCGCGGTCTCCGCCACAGCCGCGGGGAACCGCTTGCCGCAGACGTCGCACTCCGTCCCTTCGGGCTGAACGTGGTCGCAGAGCGGACAGATAATCATGATGTGCGAACGTTAGCGGGCCGCCGCCGACATGGCGAGCAAGCGGATAGAGAGCCTGCTTCCCGCCTCGCTGGGTCAGGAGCCACCCGAGCCCAGGAGGTCACCCCTGCGAGAGCGGCTGCCCCGTCATGGGAACGAAGCGAACCGGCAGCAGGGACTCCACCTGGGGCACCTCTCCGGGCCGGAGGGCGCGCTGGATTCGCAGCAGTTGCTGGGTGCCCCCCTGGGGCCCCACCGGAATGAGCATGCGTCCGCCCGGCTTGAGCTGTGAAAGGAGCTGAAGCGGAACGTCTGGTGGCGCCGCGGCGACGAGGATGGCGTCGAAGGGCGCCTGCTCCGGCCAGCCCAGTGAGCCGTCTCCTTCCCGGAACGAGACGTTTTCGCAGCCCTGCCGCCGCAACACCTCTCGCGCCGATTGGGCCAGCTCGGGGACGATTTCCACCGAGTAGACCTCTCTGCACAGCAGGGACAGCAGCGCCGTCTGGTAGCCAGAACCGGTGCCGATTTCGAGGACCCGCTCGTCCCCCCGCAGTTGGAGCGCCTCCGTCATCAGCGCCACGACGTAGGGCTGGCTGATGGTCTGCCCGTGCCCGATGGGCAGCGGCGAGTCCGCGCTCGCCTCTTCGCGCAGATCCTCCGGCACGAAGTCCGCGCGGTTCAGCCGAGCGATGGCCTCCAGGACTCGCGCGTCCTTGATGCCGTGCCGCGACAGGTAGTCGGCCCGTCCCCAGTCACCCATGCCCCTAGCCTAGTCATGACAGGCGCCCTAACCCACCCGCGCGAGCGCAAGCCGCCCTTCCCAGCGTTCCTCGAGCGCCTTCACGAGGCCCTGGTTCTCCTTCGCCTTCATGTCCGGGTCCTTCTCCAGGATGCGCCGGGCCTCGGACTGCGCCATGGAGAGCAGGTCGCCATCCCGCGCCAGGTTGGCCACCGCCAGCTCGGGCAGGCCACTCTGGCGCGTGCCCAGGAATTCACCCGGGCCTCGAATCTCCAGGTCCTTCTCCGCGATGACGAAGCCGTCGCTGCTCTGCTCCATCACCGTCAGGCGCTCGGCGGACTCCCAGGAGCGGGCGCTTCCGGCCACCAGGTGGCAGAAGCTCGCCGCCGCGCCGCGCCCCACCCGGCCCCGGAGCTGGTGAAGCTGTGACAGGCCGAAGCGCTCGGCGGATTCCACCACCATCACGGAGGCGTTGGGCACGTCCACGCCCACCTCCACCACCGTGGTGCAGACGAGGAGGTGCAGGCGCTTCTCGCGGAAGTCCTCCATGACGGAGTCCTTCTCCTCCGCCTTCATCCGTCCGTGCAGCAGCCCCACCTTCGCGTCGGGGAACACCTTCCGGAGCTTCTCCACGCCGCGCGTGGCGTCCTCCAGGTCCAGCTTCTCCGACTCCTCCACCAGCGGGTAGACGACGTAGGCCTGGTGCCCCTTGGCCAACTGCGCGCCCACGGACTCGTAGACGAGCGCGCGCTGCTTGTCGTTGAACACCCGCGTCTGAATGGGCGTGCGGCCCGGCGGAAGCTGGTCGATGACGGACAGGTCCAGGTCGCCGTACAGCGTCATGGCCAGCGTGCGGGGAATGGGCGTGGCCGTCATCACCAGCACATCCGGCTTGGGCCCCTTGCTCATCAGCGTGTGGCGCTGGAGCACGCCGAAGCGGTGCTGTTCGTCGATGACGACCAGGCCCAGGCGTTCGAAGGAGACGTCTGCCTGAAGCAGCGCGTGCGTGCCCACGGCCAGATGAATTTCGCCTCGGGCCACGGCCTCACGCACCTGGCGCTTGGCCTTCGCCGTGCCCGCCGCGCTCACCAGGCCCACGCGGTAGCCCAGCGGTTCCATCACCTTGCGGAAGTTGCGCTCGTGCTGCTCAGCGAGGATTTCCGTGGGGGCCATGACGGCCACCTGGTAGCCGGCCTGCAGCGCGATGAGGGCGGAGACCATGGCCACCGCCGTCTTGCCGCTGCCCACGTCTCCCTGGACCAGCCGGTTCATGGGCTCCGGGCGCGCCATGTCCCAGCAGAGTTCCTCCACCACCCGCGCCTGCGCGCCGGTGAGCTGGAACGGCAGCGCGTTGCGCGCCTTCGCCAGCCGGGGCTCAGACACGTCGAAGGAGATGCCGACCTCCGCCTTCACGCCCTGCCGTTTGAGCGCCATGCCCAGTTGGAGGAAGAACAGCTCGTCGAAGGCGAGCCGCCGGTGCGCGGGGCTCTGGTGCGCGTCGAGCGCCTCCAGGTCCGCGTCCCCTGGCGGGAAGTGGATGAAGCGCAGCGCGTCCGGCAGGCCCATCAGGTCCAAGCGGCGGCGCAGGTCGGCGGGCAGCGGGTCATCCAGCTCGTGCGCGTACTGCTCGCCTACGCGGGAGGTCAGCTCACGGAACGAGCGCTGCTCGCCGCGCTCGAAGCCCGGATACACGGGGACGATGCGGTTGAAGTGGACCGACGTCGTGGACTCGATGTCCTCCGCCGGTTCGATTTCCGGATGGGGCATCTCCCGGCCCGACATGGTGGCGCGGACCTCGCCGGAGAGGACGATGCGCTTGCCCACGGTGAACCGGCTCTTCAACCAGGGGCCCGCGTTGAAGTACGTAGCGGCGATGCTGCCCGAGCGGTCCCCCACGACGGCGCGGAACATGCGCCGGCCCTGTCGGCCCGCCACGAAGTCGGCCACCTTGACGATGCCCACCGTGACGCCTCGCTCGCCGGGCTCCAGCTCCGCGATGGTGCGCAGCTGGCGGCGGTCTTCGTAGCAGCGCGGCAGCATGAAGAGGATGTCGCCCATGCGGCGCAGCCCCTTCTTGTCGAGCGCCGAGACGAGCCTGGGCCCCAGCCGCTTGCCCAGCGTCTTCAGCGGCGACGCCAGCGGCCCGGAGCGCGGCGCGATGGAGAGGAGCTTCGCCTCGGAGCGAGAGGCCTCCGCCGCGACCGCCCGCTTCTTCTTTCGCTGCGCCTTCTCCTTGCGCGTCTTCGCTCCGGGCACCGCCTCTGGCCCGGTGTCGAGCGCGGCCTGACGGAGACCCGGCTTCGCCCGAGACGACGGCGCGGCCTGCCGCCCGGTGGCGGGCTGCGGCGCGGCGACGTTCGACTGCGGAGGCCGCGTCGTCGGCGCCATCCGCGGTGGACGGGCAGGCAGGAGGTCCGAGTCCATTCCGGCCTGACGTCCCCGCGGCCCCTCAGGACTCATGCGCGGCATGGGGCCCTCAACGCCGCTTCCGCGCGCGGGGGCCGAGGCTCCACGCGCAGCCGGTCCTCGAGGTGCGTCCGGCAGCGGGCCCGACGTGGGCAGCGGCTCCGCCGACTTCCAGGGCGGCACATACCCCGGGGGCGTCGTGCCTCCCGCGCCCACCGGAGCGCCCTGCGTGGACCTCGGCCGAGCCGGAACCGCGCACTCCATCGTCACGCCGTGCAGCTCCGCGGGCAACTCCAGCCCGCTGACCTTCAGCCCGGCCACGACTCGCCGCAGCGCGGCCTTGCGGCGCTCGGGCATGGCGTGGTCCACGTCAGGCAGCGCGGCCCTCAAGTGGTCGAGTGCCCGTGCATCCACGCCACTGGCCCCAGCAAGCGCGCGCTCCAACACCGGGCGCAATGACTTCACCGTGGCCAGCATCGCGAAGTCGCGCTGGCACACGTACCGGAGGGGTCCAACAAGGCTGGCGAGCGGGTGGTTCACGCGGGGGTTCCGCCGTACATCCTACGGAACGAGGATGACGTCTCCCACAAAACGAGACCGGGGAAGCGAGCCCTGGCCCGCTCCCCCGGCAACTCACTGCGGCTTCCGAGGCTCAGCTCTGGCTCGCCGAGGCCTCTTCCTCCGGCTCCTCGAAGCGGATCTGCTGGACTTCCAGTTCGCGCACGCCGCCGGGGCTCTGAACCGTGGCGATGTCACCCACCTTCTTGCCGATGAGCGCCCGCGCCACCGGCGAGGTGACGGCAATCCACCGCTTCTTCAGGTCTGCCTCGATCTCCCCCACGAGCCGGTAGCTCACCGGCTTGTCGGTTTCGGTATCGAGCAGGTCCACCGTCGCCCCGAAAATGACCTTGTCGCCGCCCAGCTTCGACGGGTCGATGACCTCCGCACGCGCAATCCAGTCGTTGAGGGTCAGGATGCGCCCCTCGATGTGCGACTGCTTCTCCTTCGCCGCGTGGTACTCCGCGTTCTCGCGCAGGTCACCGTGTGCGCGAGCGACCTCGATCTCGCGCGAGATCTTCCCCCGCTCGACGGACTGGAGGTGCTTCAGTTCCTCCTTCAGCTTGCGCAGTCCGGACGGGGTCATCGGGATGTTGTCGCTCCCGCTGCTCATCGACACAGCTCCTTCCACCACTCCCAGGTTCAAATAAGATGGAGGGCCGGCGCTCCTCTTCCGGAGCCCGGCCCCCGCGACCAAACAAAAGCCCAATGTAAGGAACCACTGACAAGTTGGTCAATGAAACCCGTACAGGGAACGGGGGGATGGGCTGGGCGTGCGCCCTTTGACCCGCTAGTCTGCCCCCCGTGTTGTCCGTCCAGGAATTGCGCGGGCTCGGTGCCGCCCTGCCCTCCAGTGCCTTCCAGCGTCAACTGGGGCCTTTCGCACTCATCCAGCGCCCGCCTTCCGAGGCCTCGACCGCCGTGCTCGCCCCTACCCGCATGGCGGCGCCCTCGGAAATCGAACAGGGCATGCTGGCCTTGCTGTTCGAGTTCGAACACCTGCGCGTGGCCACCCTGCCGCCGCTCAACGCCACCGACCGGCTGCGCATTGGCCGCCGCATGGACTGCGACCTGGTCGTCGACGACGCGTCCGTGTCCAAGATGCACGCGGAGCTGCGGTGGAACGAAGCCGACCAGCGCTGCACCGTGCAGGACCTGGGCTCCACCAACGGCACCTTCCTCAACGCCCGCTCCCTGGGTGTCCGCGAGGTCGTGCTGCGCGACGGCGACATCCTGAGTGTGGGCAACGTGCAGTTCTGGTACCTGCTCACCCGTACGCTGCATGAGCGCCTGCGCGCGGGCGAAGCCACCGGGCTAGGCTCGCGCAGCGGCTGAGCCCTCCCAAATGTCCACACCGCCACGCGACGAGCGCGACTACTTCGAGCGCATCTACACCGTCACCGCCCAGGTGCCGCATGGGCAGGTGGCCACATATGGGGACATCGCCGCCATCGTCGGTGATGGCTGCGATGCCCGCGTCGTGGGACATGCACTGGGCGCGTTGGGCGCCCGCGCGGACAGCGTGCCCTGGCAGCGCGTCATCAACCGCACGGGTGGCATCAGCACCTCGGGTTACGGACAGCGCGAGGCCCTGGAGGCGGAGGGCGTCACCTTCGACGAGCGCGACCACGTCCGGATGGCGTCACACCATTGGACGGGCCCCAGTGAGGCGTGGGCCCGCGCACATGGGTTCCAGCCGTTGCCTCCGCGCGAAGTGAAGACTCCGGACGCGCAATTGAAACTGTTCTGAACAGGCGCTCGCCCTCCCGTCTGCTTGCGTCGAGGCACAGACGCGCGAAAGTTCGGATTCCGGCCACGGGGCCGGCGTCCAAACATGTCGCTCGCGCTGCTCCGCTGGGGAGTCTTCATCCTGCTGTGTCTGTTCGCGCCCCAAGCCGTCGCCGGCGACGCAAAGCCCCGGCGAAGTGAGGCGAAGGACAGTCGGCTCGTTCGTCTCAAGAACGGGCAGTTGCTTCATGCCGACGCCGCGGACGCGTACCGACGGATGAAGGCCGAAGCGCGTTCGAAGAACATCTACCTCTGGGTCCACAGCGGATACCGCTCTCCCGCGAAGCAGCGCCGGCTCTATGAGCGCTACCGCAAGGGCAAGGGGCCCCAGGCGGCACGGCCCGGGCGCTCCAACCATCAACGCGGCCTCGCGGTGGACCTGGTCATCGGCGGCGTCAAGACACCGACCTATGACTGGCTCGTGTCGAATGCGTGCCGCTTCGGCTTCAAGCGCACGGTGCGCTCCGAGCCCTGGCATTGGGAGTACCGCCCGCGCAGCACCCGCGAGCCGAAGCCGGGGCGTGACTGCGTGGGCCGCCCCTTGAAGCGTCAGCGGCCCCAGTCTCCGCCCGTGGCGAGCACCGAGAAGAGCTGAGACGCGCTAGCTCCAATGCAGCGTGTCGTCAATCCGGCCCAAGGGCATCCCGACCTCACGGGTTGGTGCCTTTTGTCTGGGGGGACTGATTTTTATCAGACACCTCGATTACGGTGAGCAGCCATGCTCGTCGTCACATCGAACCTCGAAGCCGTCACCGTCCACGCGGAGGGGGCGCTTTGTACGCGGGTCGCCACGATTCCCACGGCGGGAGGGATGTTGCCCACGCAGGTGCGAATCAATGGATTGCCCCTGTCGTTGCAACCCGGCTCGCTTCGGGCGTCCGTGGTGCACGGCCCGTCGGGACTCGCCGTGCGCGACCTTCGTCCCACCTACGACGTCCAGCTTCCGCCAGAAGTCGACGTGCCCGCGGAGCACCGCGCCCTGGAGGAAGCCGAGCACCGCCTCTCCGACCTCACCCAACAGCTCGCGCGCGTGGGACAGGAACTGGACGCGCTGTCGAAGCTGTCCCCCGGGTTTCCGCCCCGGCCGAAGGAAGCGCAGGAGCCCCGTGAGGCCCCCGTGTCCGCGCTGCTGACGCTCATGTCCTTCGTGGACACCGAGCTCGCCGCGCTCCATTCGCGGAAGCTGGACCTGGAGCGGCAGCAGCGTGACGCCGAAGCCGAGCTGCGCTTGCGGCGCAACCGCGTCGCCGAAGCCTCTTCGTCCGTGCGAGGCCAACGCGCCCGCGTGTACCGCGCGGTCGTGCTGACGCTGTCGGGCCCCCTTCCCGCGGACCCGGGGGCGCGGCTCGCGCTCGAATACGCCGTCCAGGGGGCGCGCTGGGTGCCCACCTACGACTTGCGCCTGCCGCGCACGCTGGAAGAGGGAACGCTGCGCATGCGCGCCTCCGTGCTCCAACGCACCGGCGAGGACTGGACGGGGGTGAAGCTCGCCGTCTCCACCGCGGACCTCGCCCGGCATGCGGAAGTCCCCGAGCTGAAGGCACTGCGCATTGGCCGCCATCAACCGGCTCCCGCGCGTTCGGGCTGGAGGGAGGCGCCACCGGGGCTCGAGGAACTGTTCGCGGGCTACGACGCCACGCGGACGCCCACGCCGGTTCAGCCCGAGCTCCCAGCCGAGCCCGAGCCCATGCCCGCCGGCCTCGAGCAGCCCCGGAAGAACAAGCGCAGTGCCATGCCCATCGCGCCCAAGCCCGACGTCGCCATGCCGGAAGCGGCCGCGCCACCGCCTCCGCCGTCAACGGTCCCTCGAAGCGCTCCGATGCGTCCCAGTGCCGCTGCCCCCGAGGACGAGGAGACGCGAGCGCGACCGCGAGGCGGTGGCCTGATGTCGCGCGCGCGCCGACCGCCACCTCCGGCCGAGCTCGAGGAGGCGCCCGAGAGTTCATTCGACGATGACGAAGACGGGCTCAGCATGGATCCCGCCTCGCTGGGCGGTGGTGGTGGCGGTGGCGAGCGAACACCTCCGAGGCAGGAGCCCTCCGACGCGCTGCTGGACTACGACCGCCTGACCATGCCGCCCGCGGATGACCTGGGCGCGCGCGGCAGGCTGCAACCGCGCCCCGGGCACCTCACCCGGGAGCTGGTGGCCCTGGCGGAGGTCCACGCGCAGATCGACATCACCGTGCGAGTCGCCCTGAGTCTGCAGGAGACCTCTTCCATATGGGCGGCCCCCGCGCCGGCGTGGTCCCAGCCGCCACGCACGTCCTCGCCTCACTTCGATGCGCGCTTCGATGTGGAGACGCGCGCGGACGTGCCTTCGGATGGAGCGTGGCACACGGTGCCGGTGTTGTCGGTGCCAGTGGGGCTGTCCGCGGAATACGTCTGCGTCCCCTCCGTGGAGACGCGTGCGTTCCGCACGGTGCGCGTGGAGAACCGGACGCCGTATCCGCTGCTGGCAGGTCCCGTGGACGTCACGCTGGAGAACGAGTTCCTGATGACGTCTCCCCTGCCGACCATGGCCCCGGGCTCGACCCAGCGGCTGGGGCTCGGTGTGGAGGAGTCCATCAAGGTCGCGCGCAACACGCGGTTCGACGAGGCGACGGGCGGCATGTTCGGCGGCTCGACGATGCTGACGCACCACGTGTCGGTGGAGCTGGCCAACCGGCTGAGCAATCGCGTCCTGGTCGAGGTGTGCGAGCGCGTGCCCACCGTTCCCGTCAACACGGAGAAGGACATCAAGGTGGAGGAGTTGGAAGTGGCCCCGCTCTGGCAGAAGCGCCTGCCCTTGCCCGGAGAAGCGAAGGTGGAGGGCGAGCGCGCGTGGCGCGTGGTGCTCCAGCCAGGTGAAGCGCAGACGCTGAAAGCGACATGGACCGTCAAGATTCCGGGCAACAAGATGCTCGGCGGCGGCAACCGGAGGACATGATGGGCACCCCTTTCATCCTGCCCGTGGTCAAGGTCACCGTCCTCGAGGACCGGGCGCTCGTCGAGCGGCGGGGGGAGATTCCCCTGTCCGTGGGAACGCAGCGACTGGTCATCCAGGGACTGTCCCCGCTCGCCGTGGACCGCTCGCTCCAGGCGAAGGTCGCGGGTGGCACCATCTCCCAGGCACGCATCCGCCGGGCGACGAAGCCGCAACCCCCCGAGGCCGAGCGAGAACACCGCACGGCGCTCGGCAAGCGCGTCGCGGAGCTGGAGCAGGAGCTCCGGCGCGTGGTCGCGGACGAAACCCGGCTGGCGGCGCGGCTGCGGCTGTTGGACACCGCGCGCGCCGATGTCCACCGCGCCATCTCCGAGCAGGCAGGCGCCGGACAGTCGCGGCCGGAGACGTGGCGGGAGCAGTTGGAGACGGTGCGCCGCGAGCAACTGTCGGCGGACTCGGCGCTCCGAGAGGCTGCGCGCCGGACGCTGCGACTGCGGGAACAGCTCGACGAAGCACGGGCCTCGCAGACGGCTGTCGAGCTCTTGGAGCCAACGGTCGACACCCAGGCCGAGCTGGAGGTAGGCCACCCCACGGGCGGGCCCGCCACGCTGTCCGTCACGTACCTGGTGCCCTGCACGGCCTGGCGACCTTCCTACCGCGCCACGCTGTCCCGCGAAGCCTCCGGTGAGTCCGTCACACTGGAGTGCGAGGCCGTCGTCTGGCAGCGCACCGGTGAGGAGTGGAAGGACGTGGAGCTGGCGTTCTCCACCGCGCGGCCCACGCTGGGCGCCACGCCGCCGCGACTCCAGGAGGACCGGCTGTGGCTGCGGGACAAGACGGAGCGCGAGAAGCAGGTGGTGGAGGTGGCCATCCGTGAGGAGGTCATCCAGACCGCGGGCGAGCCCGGCGCTGCCCGGCGGGAGGATGCGCTACCGGGCATGGACGACGGAGGCGAACCGCTGACGGTGACGGCCCCGCATCGGGCCAGTGTGCCACCGGACGGCGAGCCCTACCGCGTGCCCCTGTTCCAGTTCACCGCACCCGCGGCCTCCGAACTGGTAGCCATGCCGGAGCAGTCCCCCCTGGTGCACCGGGTGGCCCGGTTCGACAACACGGGCCCCACGGTGTTGCTCGCGGGCCCCGTGAAGCTGGTGCGTACCCACGGCTATGTGGGGCGTGCGCAGCTGCGTTTCACCGGCAAGGGCGAGCGAGTGAAGCTGGGCTTCGGCAGCGATGACGCGCTGCGCGTGGCGCGAACGGAGGACGTGGGGCGGGAGACCAGCCGGCTCACCGGCCGCAAGGTGACGACACACAAGGTGCGGCTGTTCCTCTCCAACATGGGCGCGAAGGCGGTGCCGGTGGCCATCGAGGAACGGATTCCCGTCTCCGAGGTGGAGTCGGTGGAAATCCAGTTGCAGCGGGAGAGCACCAAGCCCGCGCCCGCGCGCGTCAGCGAGGATGGCATCGTCCGCTTCGAGCTGACGGCGTCGCCCCGCTCTCAGCAGGAGCTGGCGATGGACTACGTGGTGACGAGCGCGGCGAAGGTGGCCGGGCTCTGAGCAGGCCCGGGTTCCACCGCGAAACAGCCCCGGGGGGCCGGGACTTCCACCAGGGTTCCGGCGGAAGCATTCATCCCCCCGGGAGGAAGCCTCATGTGCGTCACTCGCGCGGTGTCCACCATCGGCTTGCTGATGTCTGCCTGCCTGTCCTCTCCAGCCCTGGGCGCAGAGCCGCCCCCAGAGCAGGAAGCGACGCTCCCGCCGCCACAGCTCGCGGTGGAGGTCGGTGGGACGCTGTCTCCGATGCGGCATCCCGCGACGGAGGTGCCAACGCTGCGTTCACGGGTGAAGACGGTGAACGCCCGGAGCCGAGCCGCGCGCCTTTCCGGCGGACTCCACTTCAACCTCCTCCGTGGCTCCGAACGGAGCGACTGGTGGTGGACGAACGGCATCGACTGGTACCTGGCGGGTGGTGACGTCCAGGTCCTGGCGCTGCGGCCGGGGCTGGAGAAGCGCTTCTCGCTGACACGACACGTGACGCTCGGGGTGAGCGCGTTCGGCAGCGCGGCGGAGGTCTCACTGCCCACGGGGCAGATTGGTCAGGTGCAGCCAGGGGAGCCGGGCTACACACCCATTGGCGGCAACAACTTCTACGAGGGCCGCATGCGCAAGTGGGCCTTCGGCGCGGGCGGACTGGCTGCGATCCAGGTCAAGCTGAGTCGCTACGTGCATGCGCGCGTCCATGGGGGCTATACGCGCTACTTCGAACAGGCGGCCGGGCTTCAGCCGTCTCCTGATGCGGCCGCGTTCACGGTTTCCCTCGACGGCCCGTTCGCGGGGGCGCTGCTTGGACTGGACCTCTAGAAACCGCGCCTCGGGAGCCCTACTCGGCGTCGTGCACCAACGCTCGGACCTGCCGGGCGGCGAGCCCTCGAGGCACGAGTTGGAAGAGTGCATTACGAATGAAGCGCCCCGCTGAACTCTCCCACTGGGCCACGCGTCCCAGGCTCCAGGAACGCGTCACGAAGCTGTTGGCACGCTCGAGCCGGCGTTGCTCGTAGGCCGCCAGCGCCGCGTCCACGGGGCCCTCCGCGGCCAGCAACTCCGCCAGCACCACGGCATCCTCGATGGCCTGACACCCGCCCTGCCCCATGTTGGGCGTCATCGGGTGCGCGGCGTCTCCCAACAAAGTCACCCGGCCCCGGCTCCAGCGGCTGGCGGGCGGCCGGTCGTGGATGTCCGTGCGGATGATGTTCGCTTCATCCGTCGCGGCAATCAGGTCCGCGATGGGCGCGTGCCACCCGCCGAAGAGGGACTGCAACCGGGCCCGTGTCTCCCCGGGAGCATCCTGCCCTCCGGCCGGAGCATTCTGCGTGGCGAACCAGTACGTTTGCCCGAAGCCAATGGGCACCACACCGAAGCGCGCCCCAGGCCCCCACGTCTCTGAAACAAGTCCCGGCGTCGCGCTCGGGACGTCTGAGCACACGCCCCGCCAGCTCGTGTAGCCCGAATAGCGCAACGGCGCGTCGCCCAGCAGCGCCCCACGCACCACCGAGCGCAGCCCGTCCGCGCCCACCAGCGCATCGCCCGTCACCGAGCTGCCGTCCGACAACCGCACGGTCACCGTCTGGCCATCGTCGTGAAACGCCGTCACGGTGAGCCCCATCTGGACGTTCTCCTCCCCCGCATGGGCCAGCAGCACGGACTGGAGCCGCGCCCTGTGGAGACACACCAGAGGCAGCCCCAGCTCCTCCTGAATTCGAGTCACCGGAAGCCGCGTGAGCGCCGAGCCCGACGGCTTCAGAATCGCGCTGTCCGTGGGACACGTACCGGCCTGGGCCACCTCGTCACACAGGCCGATGCGGCGCAGGGCCGCCGAGGCGTTCATCTGGACCGTGAGGCCCGCGCCCACCCATTTCAAGGCGTCGGAGCGCTCGAAGACAGTGACGGAGAGGCCCGCGCGCCGAAGCGCGCAAGCCAGCGTGAGTCCACCAATTCCAGCCCCAGCCACGAGAACATGCCTGGGCGATGACGTGCTCATGCGCGGCGCTTTAACAGGTATGCCGTGGCGAGTCGCGATTCATGTGCAACACAGTGACGGGAGGTCAGCGCTGCACCACCGCCACGTCGTTGCCGTACCGGGTCTGGCGCTCCGACGCGGACTTCACGGGCGCGGCTCACCCGAACCAACGGCCCGCTTCGGGAGCGAAGACACGGACGCGTTCGGCCAGCGACGGCGGCAGTCGCGCGCGCAACGTGGCGTGGACGGCTTCAGGGGGAAGCGCCTGGCTGAAGTGCATGAGGACCAGGGCCTCGTTGCGGAACTGGTCCGCGCGCGCGAGGAGTTCGTCTAGGTGGAGATGCGCCTTCGCCTGAGCGTCCTGCACGGAGTGGCGCGCGTCGACGAAGGTGCACTCGAGGATGAGCACGCGCGAGTCGAAGAGGCCCGGCTCCGTGTCCAGGACGCGGGACAGGGTGTCGGTGGCATAGGCCAGCTCCAGCCGCTCCACTTCGTCGAAGAGCGCTTCGCCTGCTTGCCGCCGTCTGGCGATTTCCTGAGGCGGGAGTGACTGGTGCTCGAGGCGGAGCTTCGCGACACGGCGGAAGAACTGGTAGCCGAGCGACGGCACCGGGTGATGCGTCCGGAACGCGCGGACGAACAGACCTTGCCCCAGGGGCCGCACGTCCCCCGGCAACATCGGCACGGTGTGCACCTCCATGGCGGTGTGGTGCAGCCGCGACATCACGGCGAGCGACGCCTGGACGTTCGCCTCGATCTCCGCGGGCAGGAAGACCTGGGGTGCGCCCTTGCCGATGAGCCGACGGATGCCGAGCAACGAGCCGAGCCCGCTGGCATGGTCCGGGTGCGCGTGGCTCAAGAAGATGCGGTCCGAGCCACAGAAGGAGCGAATGGGTAGCCCCACGTCGAGCACGACGTCCAGCTCGGGGACCTGGAGCGACGTGTACACGCCGCCCACGGACACGCCTCGAACGGTGTAGGGACCTGCCTGGACTTCAGTGAGCATCGGCACGGACACTATCCTGGGCATGGACGAGACACGCGACGAAAGGCCCCTGCTGGGCCAGGATGTGCGCATCGTTGCGCCTCCCTTCCCATCAGGGCCCCATATGGAAACCTCATCTCTCCAGGAAGTCGTCGCGCCAGAAGGCATCTGTTACGGCTGCGGCGGCAAGAACCCTCACGGCCTGCACATCCAAAGCTACTGGGATGAGGACGGCATCCACGTGGTGGCACGCCACACGCCCGATGCCCGGTACAGCGGCTGGCCGGAGCTCGTCTACGGCGGTCTGATTGCCATGCTGGTCGACTGCCACTCGAACTGGACGGCCATGGCGTACCACTACCGCGCCGAGGGCCGCTCACCTGGAAGCTCGCCGGTCATCGAATGCGTCACCGGTAGCCTGGGCGTGAAGTTCATCAAGCCCACGCCCATGGGCGTCCCGCTCACCCTCCGTGCACGCGTCGAGGGCGAAGTCGGACGCAAGAGCCGAGTCCTCTGCGAAGTCTTCGCGGGCGAGACGCTGACCGCGGTGGGTGATTCCATCTTCGTCCGCGTCGACACGGCCCAGTTGAAGGCCGCGGCGCACGGCCGCGAAGGCTGACGCGAAAGACGTCGTGCCCTACCCCTTGTCGGGCACTGGCAGCCCCAGCTCGGCGCGCAGCTCCGCGGTGCTGCGCCCCGCCTGGTACCGGCGATGGTTCTCCGCGGTGGTGAAGCTCCGGGTCTCCATCCGGTCCACGTAGAGCGTGCCGTCCAGGTGGTCCAGCTCGTGTTGGAGAATGCGTGCGTACCAGCCCCGGCCCTGGACCGTCACGGGCTGGCCGTGCTCGTCGAGTGCCTCCACGCGCACGGCGCAGGCACGGGGCACCAGGGCCGCGAAGCCCGACACGCTCAGACACCCTTCGTGGAACTCCGCGGGTGCCGCGTCCTCCACCACCAGCCTGGGATTGATGAGCACGTGGAAGGGAACGGGCTTCCGTCCTCGCGCCGCCCGCTCGCTCTCCGAGAGGCCTGCCTGATACTCGGGCCGGTCCTCGATGACGACGACTCGCAGGCTTACGCCCACCTGGGGCGCCGCCAGCCCGACGCCGGGTGCGTCCCGCATCGTGTCGCGCATCTGCTCGATGAGCCGCGCCGTCTCCGGGCTGGCAATCTCCTCCGGCGTCAAATCGCGCGCCTTCCGACGCAGCACCGGGTCCCCTGCCTGCACAATCTTGAGCACCATGCCGCCAGCGTAGCAGGGCCCGCTAGGCTCCCAGCTGACGACAATGCTCCACCCACTGCCGTCCGGGAGTGGTGTCCACTCCGCACCGTTCCAGCCCGGGAAAGACGACGTCGTGCAGGGCCTGGATGAACACCTCGAGCTTGCGCGCATGCGGCAACACGCCGTGCGCCAGGAGCATGGAACCCTCCGCATCGGACAGGCCCTTCGCGAAGAGCCTGGGCGACACGCTTTCCTCCAGCATCTCAGGCAGGTACGGCGACAGGAACGCCACGGAGCCTGATTTGGCTGCATGCGCGAGGTAGGCCCATCCCAGCCGGCTGTGCGCGACCTCGTCCCGAAGGATGCCTCGAAGCACCGCGCGCACCCGGGGTGGTCCGTCCACGGCCAGCACCGAGGTCAATCCGGCCGTGCTCTCCGTCTCCGAGATGCAGCAGGCGGCGACGACTTCGTAGAGCACGCGCTCGCGGAAGCCGAGGGCTTGCGGAGCAGTCTCCCGTGCCACCAGGGGAACGGGGGGCATTACCGCTTGTCCGTAGGTGCGCGCCATCAGCTCGCACATTCCCGCGTGGCGCCGCTCGTCCTCCGCAGCGCGGCGCGCGAGTTCCACCAGCGTTTCGGGCGTGGCCAGTTGCTCGAGCGCTCCCGCCAATCGGGCGAAGCGCAGCCCCGCCTCCAGTTCCTCCTGCCTGCGGAAGACCCAGGTCTCCGCGACGAACCGCCGGAGCGCGTCTGGCATCGTTCTCCCCGGTCTCCGCAGCAAGCGCTGGTCGGCCGGACAGCCATCATCAGGAGCGTTGTTCATGGTGGCCTCGAAGCACCGAGCGTAACCGACGCGCGAGACAGACGGCGGTAAAGGAGTCGCTTGTCGCAGTGAGTCATTGCGTTGGGCACCGCACGGTCGCACCCCATGTCCTGATGGGGACTGCACGCAATGGCGCGCACGGCGGGACGTAGGCGTGTCCAGGCCAAGGTCCGTGCTGGGTATGCTGGTAGGACGTGGAGACACCGCCCCAGGGAGCGTGAGCGTCGAGATGCGGAGGATGCGACGACTCGGCGGGGCCGCGCTGGTATCGCTCGTCATCCACGTGGGGCTGCTCTTGCTGCTGGGGTCTGTTGACCCGCCGGAACGTGCACCCCGCCGGGCCGTCACGTCGAAGCCGCTCGAGGTGGACATCGTCACCACGCCCCCTGTGCTGACACCTCCACCTCTCCCGCGGCAGCCTGCACCTTCGGCGTCCACGCCTCGCCCCAAGGGAAAGCGGGTGAGAAAGACACCGGCCGGGGATGGCCTCGTCGCAGCGCCATCCCCTGCCCCTCTCGACGCACCCGACACGGGTGCTGCGCCGGAGACCACCACAGCGCCGCCGGACGCCCCGCGCAGGCCGCAACAACTCCAGGTTGGCGCCGAGCCCCTGCCCTCGTTCCTGGTGCCAGGAGGAGCGCCGCTCGCCGGTTCAAGGACACCGAGTGGACGCACGTTGCGCCCTGGCGACCCGGCCCCTTCCCGTGAGCAGCTCGCCGCGCAGGAGGAGGCCATCGTCGCGGAGCGTGTGGAGGAATTCATCGTCGACGAGCAGGCCCAGCTTCGCGTCGCCAACGGTCTCATCGACCCATATTTCAGCCGCCTTCGAGAGGCGCTCGAGAAGGGCCTCGAAGATGCGCCGGTATTCCCAGGAACCAGCCTGCTGAATCAGGCAGGGACCGCCTGGGCTTTCCGAGCCAGCAGCTTCGGAGCGGCTGGCAACCCAGGAGACGGCCCACCGCCGAAGGCGCCCACCACGACCGAACGGCTCTACGACCTCCAGCAGCGCGCCGGAGACGAATCCATGGAGCGTCCGCGCCTCTTGGCCCAGGCGGGTCAGGAGCTCCAACATCTGGCCACTGGTGGCGGCTCGAAGCTCGTCGTGACGCTGGAGCTGACGCAGGAGGTGGATGGCACCCTGCGCGATGCGAAGCTCATCTCGCTGAGTGGCAACCCGGCCTACGATGCCTACGTCCTGAACGCCATTCCGGCGTCACTGGCGAAGCTCGCTGCGCCACCCGCTGGCGCGCGAGGTGTCCGAGCCGACGGCATCCATACCTTGTGGGCCGTGGAAGGCCGCGTCGTGTACCTGCGCAAGCTCAAGGAGCTGAAGGGACAGGACGCCTGGTACATCGCCGCGACGAGCGCTGCTGGCGTCCTGGCCGGACGCTTCGAGGAGACGACGGGCGAAATCGAGGTCATCGACTTCCGCAACCCACGGTTCGTGTGCCGGTCCCACTTGTTGCGCGTCTACTGATGCTAGGCTGACGCGCCATGGCTCGTCGCAAGAAGGCCGATGAAATGGCCTCCCGCGTCCGAAACCTGCTCGCGATGGACGCCGCGGGCATCATGCGCAGGCTCGATGCCCGCCGGGATGAAATGTTCGCCCTCTTCTCCCGCCTGCGCAGCCGCGAACCGCTCCTGGGCACCATCGCGTCACGGTACGCCGACGGCGCGTTCGACCAGCTCATCCACCTGCCCGAACAGGAACAAGCCGTGGTGGACCACTTCTACGGCCGCCTGGACGAGCTGCGCTGGTACTTCACGTACACAGAGGACATGCCCGGCACCGCCCAGCTGATCTTCTCCAAGCTGCACAAGCGGCTGGAGGAGTCCTACCGGGTGCTCGTGGTGACGCTGGGCCCACCGGTTCCGCCAGATGGCTCGCGCGTGGTGGATGTCGAGGCCGTCCGGCACGACGCCGCCGAAGCTCCGCCGCGGAAGACGCTGACACGCACCACGCGGCGCGCGTAAGCCGCACCGCTCACGAACAGGATGCCCCCGTGACGAACACGACAGGCTCCGGGAAGAGAACCGACACGGCTTCGCGAGTCATCGCGGCCTCGCCAGAAGCCCTCTACCGGGCCTTCGTGGAGCCCGAGGCCGTGGCGACCTGGCTCCCACCGGAAGGCATGAAGGGCCGCATCCACGCATTCGAGCCACGCGCGGGCGGGATGTACCGGATGACACTCTCCTACGACAACGCGGACCACACCGCGCACGGGAAGACCTCCGCGCACGAGGACGTCGTCGAGGGCCTCTTCGTGGAGCTCGTCCCCAACGAATGCGTCGTGCAGCGATTCGAGTTCGAATCGGATGACCCCGCCTACGCGGGCACGATGACCATGACCTGGACGCTGACGCCCGTCGCCGGGGGAACCCGCGTCACCGTCACCTGTGAAAACGTGCCCGAGGGCATTCGCCAGGAAGACCACATCGAGGGACTGACCTCGACCCTGGCGAACCTCGCGGCCTACACCGAGTAGCCGAACGTCCCTGCCTCACGCCGCGGGAGCATGCGCAGCGGCCACTCCGGCATCACGGTCCTGGCGCTTCGGCGCGAGCTTCCGCATGGACGTCTTGCCCACCACGACATCCACCATCTTCTTCGCGCGGGTCCAGACGCTCTCCTGCACGTAGGGGATGCCGTACTTCTCGCAAAGCGCCTTCACCTGCGGCTGCACCTCGCGGTACTTCAGCATCGGCAGGTCCGGCCAGATGTGGTGCTCAATCTGGTAGTTCAGCCACAGGTGGGCGAAGTCATTCAGGTCCCCGCCCGTGCGGTAGTTCGCGCTGCCAATCACCTGCTGCACGTAGCGCTCGCCGCGGCTCTCCGGCTTCGAGTCGAACCGGTACAGGTCCTCGCCCGTGTGGTTCGGCCCCACCACCAGGAACGTGTGCAGGCTGGTGAGGATGTCCGCCATCACGGAGTTGCAGAACGCGCTGAACGACGCCCACGGCCCCAGCACCAGATAGAGCGCCGGGAAGAGTCCGAACTGCACGGCCGAATACGGCAGATAGCAGCTCAGCAGCAGCTCCTTCAGCTCCTCGCGCGTCAGCTCTCCACCCTTGCGCCGGCCCTTGCGGCGCAGCGAACTGAGCGTCTCCGGCGCGTAGTAGCTGGCCCGCCACGTCAGCGCGAGCAGTGCGAGCTGCGCGTACCGCAGCGCCAGCGGGCGCTCCGGGTTGCGCAGCGTCCCCTCCGCGTTGCGCTCCAGGAGGTCGGGGTCCGCATCCTCGCCAGTGTGCGAGTGGTGGAGCACGTTGTGCTCGAACACCCAGGCCTCCGGCAACATCCAGTCGAGCCAGTCCAGATAGCGGCGGTTCCCCTTCGCGAACCCCTTCCCCGTGCGAGACGCCGGAAGCCCCGGCACCCGGTCGTAGCCCCGATGCCCCACGTGGTGCATCAGCAGCCAACGCGTGGAGCGCCCGACACTGAGCGCCGCCGCGCTGAGCGGATTCGGCGCCAGCCAGCAGGTCGCCGCCCCCAGCACGGTCGCCGCCCGACCCCAGCGCTCAATCTTCCGGAGGTGCGCCGCATCCGCCTCGCCCAGCGATGCGTCCAGTTGCTCACGAAGCGCCTTCAACTCACGGTGAAACCCCTCCACGTCCACGGAAGAAATGTCGAAGTCGGGGGCAGCCTGGGACGGCATGAACGGCTCTCCTCGGTCGCGGAGATGGACACGGGCGAAGGGGGGAAACAGCTCGGCGCGAACCGTAGCCGCCAGGGTCCGCGGGCGTCCAGCCACGCTTTGCCCTCGGCCCCTGCTTTCGAACGAGGCCATGCGGAGCCATGAGGCGCAGGTTATACCCGCGCCCCGAGTCCGGCCCACAGGGCGACATCGACGTCAAGGGGAAGCAGGCCGCCGCGCGGCAAGGCAAGCGGCCTGGCGCCCCCATCAGCCCGAGCGAATGGACCCGCCCACTTCGAAAGCGAGATGCCGTCATGACCGACCTGTTCGCGCCCCTTGAGCTCCGAAAGGGTGTCATCGCGCCCAACCGCATCTGGCTGGCGCCCCTGACGAACACCCAGAGCCATCCCGATGGCACGCTCTCCGATGCGGAGCTTCGCTTCCTCGCGATGCGCGCCGATGGCGGGTTCGGCGTGGTGGAGACGTGCGCCGCCTACGTTTCCCAGGACGGCAAGACGTGGCCGGGTGAGCTGGGCGTTCACGACGACGCGATGCTGCCCGGACTGAAGCGCATGGCCGCGCGCATCCATGAAGGAGGCGCCCTGCTCTCCGCGCAGCTCTTCCACGGAGGACTTCGCGCCAACGCCGAGGTCAGCCAGCGCGAGGTGTGGAGCGCCAGCGCGTATGACGCGGACGGCCTCCACTGCCGCGAAGCCACCGAGGCCGACATCGAGGGCGTCATCGCGGCCTTCGCGAACGCGGCGCGCCGCTGCGCCGAGGCGGGGTTCGACGCCGTGGAACTCCATGGGGCGCACGGCTACCTGTTCTCGCAGTTCCTGAGCACCGTCTTCAACCGCCGGCAGGACCGATGGGGCAGCTCGCTGGAGAACCGCTGGCGCCTGCTTCAGGAGACCGTCCGCGCGGTGCGGCGCGCGGCGCCCGCCCTGGTCCTCGCCGTGCGCCTGTCGCCAGAGGACGCGAGGCAGGCCAGGGGCCTGGACCTGGACGAGTCGCTGGAGGTCGCGCGCATGCTCACGCGCGAGGGCGTGGACATCCTCCATCTGTCCCTGTGGAAGGCGGCCCACAACACCTTGAAGCGGCCGGACCAGCACGCGACGCCGCTCTTCCGGCAGGCCGTGGGCACCGGTGTCCGCATCGTGGTCGCGGGTGAGGTGCGCACGCGCGAGGAGGCAGAGGCCCAGCTCGCGCGCGGCGCGGACGCCGTGGCCGTGGGCCGAGCGGCCATCGCGAATCATGACTGGCCGCGCCGCGTGCAGCGAGGCGACGCGCTCCAGGTGCCGCCGCTGTCCCACTCCACGCTCAACGCCGAGGGCCTGTCCGACGTCTTCGTGAACTACATGCGCAACTGGCGCGGCTTCGTGACGGACCAACCGGCCTGAGGCGGCCCTGAAACGCAGACGGCCCCACTCCCAGGAGGAGCGGGGCCGCATGACTCACGTCCAACGAGCGCTGCGTTTCAGCGCCGGGTGCCCGGGGGCGCCGCGTTGATGCCCAGGTACTCCTGGAGCGGTTTCACTTCCAGTTCCGTGCACTTGAGCGACTCCAGCGCGCCCACCGCCATCCGCGCCGCCTGCACCGTCGTGTAGTACGGCACCGAGTGCATCAGCGACTCGCGGCGGATGGAGAAGCTGTCGGCGATCTCCTGCTTGCCGAAGGTGGTGTTGATGACCAGCACGATTTCGCCGTCGACAATCTTGTCGACGATGTTCGGGCGGCCCTCCGTCACCTTCTGCACCACCTGCGCCTCGATGCCCTTCGTCGTCAGGTATTTGTGCGTACCGGAGGTGACGACGAGGGAGAAGCCCATGCTCCGCAGGCGCCGCGCCAGGTCCACCACCGCCGGCTTGTCGTCATCCTTGACGGAGATGAACACCTTGCCGCTCTTGGGCAGCTTCACGCCCGCGGCGAGCTGGCTCTTGGCGAAGGCGGACGCGTAGTCGTTCGCCAGGCCCATCACCTCGCCGGTGGACTTCATCTCCGGCCCGAGGATGACGTCCACGCCCGCGAAGCGCGCGAAGGGGAACACGCTCTCCTTCACCGCCACGTGCTTGAACTCCGGCTCTTGCGTGACGCCCTGCTCCTCGAGCGTCTTGCCCACCATGCAGAGCGCGGCGATCTTCGCCATCGCCACGCCGGTGGCCTTGGAGATGAAGGGCACCGTGCGGCTCGCGCGCGGATTCACTTCCAGGATGTAGATGGTCTTCCCCTGGATGGCGAACTGCACGTTCATCAGGCCCACCACGCCCAGCTCGCGTGCCAGGGCGATGGCCTGGTCCTTCATCCGCTCCACCAGGTCCGGCGACAGCGAGTGCGGCGGCAGCGTGGCCGCGGCGTCACCGGAGTGCACGCCCGCCTCCTGGATGTGCTCCAGCACGCCGCCAATCATCACCGCGCCGGTGCGGTCCGCCACCAGGTCCAGGTCCACCTCGATGGCTTCCTTCAGGAAGCGGTCGATGAGCACCGGGTGCTCGGGCGATGCGCTCACCGCCTCGCGCATGTACCGCTCCAGGCTGGCCACGTCGTAGACGGTCTCCATGGCCCGGCCGCCCAGCACGTAGGAGGGCCGCACCATGACGGGGTAGCCGATGCGCTCGGCCACCTTGAAGGCCTCCGCGTGGCTGCGCGCGACGCCGTTCTCCGGCTGCTTCAGGCCCAGCTTCTCGATGAGCGCGGCGAAGCGCTCCCGGTCCTCCGCGCGGTCGATGGCGTCCGGCGACGTGCCCAGGATGGGCAGGCCCGCCTTCTCCAGCGGCACGGAGATGCGCAGCGGCGTCTGGCCGCCGAACTGGACGATGGCGCCCACCGGCTTCTCGCGCTGGGACACCTCGAGCACATCCTCGATGGTCAGCGGCTCGAAGTAGAGGCGGTCCGACGTGTCGTAGTCGGTGGACACCGTCTCCGGGTTGCAGTTGACCATCACCGTCTCGTACCCGGCCTCGCGCAGCGCGAAGGCGGCGTGGACGCACGCGTAGTCGAACTCGATGCCCTGGCCGATGCGGATGGGGCCGCTGCCCAGGATGAGCACCTTCTGCCGGTCCGTGGGCGGCGCCTCGTCCTCCTCCTCGTAGGTGGAGTACAGGTAGGGCGTGTACGCCTCGAACTCCGCGGCGCAGGTGTCCACCCGCTTGTAGACGGGCCGGATGTTGCGCGCGTGCCGGTGCGCCCGCACCTCTTCCGCCGGGTAGCCGAGCAGCCGGCCCAGATACTTGTCGGAGAAGCCGTGCGCCTTGGCCTGCCGGAGCACCTCGTCCGGGAGCTGGTCCAGCCGCCCGTACTCCTGGAGCGACTGCGCCTCGTTCACCAGCATCTGGATGTAGCGAAGGAACCAGGGGTCGATGGCGGAGAGCGCGTGCACGTCCTCCACCGTCATGCCTTCGCGGAAGGCCTGGGCCACGAACCAGGGACGCTCAGGGCGGGGGATGCGCAGCGCCTCGCGCAGCACCTTCTCCCGCTCCTCCTTCTCCGCCGGCAGCTCCGGGGACTCCAGGCCCACGCGGCCCAGCTCCATGGAGCGCAGCGCCTTCATGTACGCCTCCGGGAAGGTGCGGCCAATGGCCATCACCTCGCCCACCGAGCGCATGCTCGTGGTCAGCGTCCGGTCCGCGTGCGGGAACTTCTCGAAGTTGAAGCGCGGCACCTTCACCACCACGTAGTCCAGCGTCGGCTCGAAGGAGGCCGGCGTGTCGCGGGTGATGTCGTTGCGCAGCTCATCCAGCGTGTAGCCCAGCGCCAGCTTCGCGGCGATCTTCGCGATGGGGTAGCCCGTCGCCTTCGACGCCAGCGCGCTGGAGCGCGACACGCGCGGGTTCATCTCGATGACGACCATGCGGCCGTCCTTCGGGTTGATGCCGAACTGGATGTTGGAGCCACCCGTGTCGACGCCAATCTCCCGGATGATGGCCAGCGACGCCTGCCGCATCCGCTGATACTCGCGGTCCGTCAGCGTCTGCGCGGGCGCCACGGTGATGGAGTCACCGGTGTGCACGCCCATGGGGTCCAGGTTTTCAATGGAGCAGACGATGATGACGTTGTCCGCCGTGTCGCGGACCACCTCGAGCTCGTACTCCTTCCAGCCCAGCACGCTCTCCTCCACCAGGATGGTGGTGGTGGGGCTGGCCTTCAGGCCCGAGCGGCAGATGGTCTCGAACTCCTCGCGGTTGTACGCGATGCCACCGCCGGTGCCACCCAGCGTGAAGGACGGGCGGATGATGGCCGGGAAGCCGATGTCCTCCACCAGGCTCATCGCCTGGTCCAGCGTCGTCGCGTAGCCGCTCTTGGGCAGGGCCACGCCAATCTTCTGCATGGCCGCCTTGAAGAGCTGGCGGTCCTCGGCCTTGTTGATGGCTTCCAGGGACGCGCCGATGAGGCGCACGCCGTACTTCTCCAGGATGCCCTGCTCCGCCAGCGCCTTGGCGAGGTTGAGCGCAGTCTGGCCACCCATGGTGGGAAGGAGTGAGTCCGGCCGCTCCGAGGCGAGGATGCGCTCCGCCGCCTCCACCGTAATCGGTTCGATGTAGGTGCGATGCGCGAACTCAGGGTCCGTCATCACGGTGGCGGGGTTGCTGTTGAGCAGCACCACCTCCACGCCTTCATCCCGGAGTGCCTTGATGGCTTGTGTACCGGAGTAGTCGAACTCGACGGCTTGCCCGATGACAATCGGACCCGAGCCAATCACCAGAACCTTGCGGATATCGGTACGCTTGGGCATCGGGGCGCCCCCATACCAACGTCCGACTCCACATGCGAGGACTGTGTTGAAACCGCCCGCTCGCACGGACGCCGGGCCCCGCCCGCTGTCCTCTGCTAGGCTCCGCCGCCCACGGAGGTTCCATGCGCCACTGGTCCCTGGCACTGCTCGTTTCGCTCGCGTCCCCCGCCCTCGCGCAGGATGCCGC
>NZ_VHLB01000140.1:0-15610 GCF_006547365.1 Myxococcus sp. AB056
GGATCGTCGGCAGCGTCAGATGTGTATAGGAGACAGGCGCCGGGCCGCGGCGGCGCCCACCTATTCCAGCGCGGAGTTCGTCGGCCTGGAGCGGCGTTCGGATGACCGCATCCACGCGGACGTGAAGGTGACGCTGCAGAACGCGGGCATCTTCACCGACCACCGCATCATCAACCTGTCATCGGGCGGACTGTTCATCGCCACGGACAAGCCGCTGCGGCTGGGGACCTTGGTGGAACTCACCTTGCGCTTCGATGAGCCGCCCCGGGTGCTGACGCTCCGCAGCTCCGTCATCTGGGAGAATTCGCTGGAGGACGGAAAGAACCCGCGCGGCTACGGGTTGCGTCTGAGCCACCTTCGCCCGGAGGAGAAGGAGTTCGTGCAGAAGTACCTGGCTCGCGCAAAGGACCTGAAGAAGAAGCCCTGAGGCCAGGCGCTACAGCATCTGCCCCAGGAAGACGGCGCCCATCATCACGTAGACCGCCATCACGGCCATGACAGCCTTCAACTCCAGGTCATCGCGGTCCATCAGGTTCTTGAAGTTCATCATCGTGCCCTCCGAGTGTTGCCCCTCGCCCTTCCATACGGGGTGCGGAAAAACCCATTGCGTCCACCGCAGCCGGCTCCGCTGAAGTTCCCTTGCGGACGGTGCGGTGGACTCAGAGGATGACCGTCGTGTCCACCGCCTCCGCCGAATACCGGCTGCTCGAAGCGATGCCCCTCCCCACCGCCCTCATCCGCGGCGAACAGGTGCTACGGGTCAACGCGGCGCTCGCCACCCTGCTGGGCGTTCCAGCGTCGGAGCTGGAAGCCCTGTCGCTCTCCGAAAGCATCCGCCGCTTCGTCCCCGCGGAACGCGGCTGGGTGGAGCCGCTGTATGAATCCCTCGTCCGCGGTGGGCCGCTGCCCGAAGGTCCCGTCTGGGTGCGCGTGCAGCCGGCGAGCGGCCCCCAGCGCACGCTGGCCCTGAGGCATGCGCCCGGTGCGCACCCGGATGAGCTGGTGGTGGTGCTGCTGGAGGCGGAGGCGGAGGACTCCGTGCGGCGCCTCACGGAGGCGTTGGTGGCGGCCGCCGCGACGATGCTGCGCTGCCGCGACGAGCGGTCGGTGCTGGAGACGGCCGTGGACGCCATCTACCGCCAGGGCTTCTCCGTGTCCGTCGTCTACGTGGACGGCGACGCCTTCCGGTACGGGCCCCTGCGGCAGAGCCCCTTCATCGTGGCCGAGGCCGAGCAGCTCTACGGCATGCCCCTGGCGGACGTGCGCATTCCGAACGCCGCGCTGCCGCACTTCCTGGAGGTGCTCGAGCGGCGCAAGGCGGCCTTCCACCACGACATGCTCGGCGTGGCGCGCTTCCCGCCTTCCGCCAACGGGGAGAGCCCCGTGTGCCAGCTGCATCCACCGGACATGCGCGGGCTGGACGCGCCCATCCTCGTGGACGGGCATCCGTTCGGCGTGCTCTCCGTGCAGGGCCCCGCCCTCACCCCCGCGGGCGCCAGCACCCTGGAGCTGTTCGCGCAGTTGGTGGGCGGCGCGCTGGAGAACGTGCGCCACCACCAGATGTCCGCGGTGCGGCTGGAGGAGGTGTCCCGGCTCCAGGACGAGCTGGTGGCGCGCGAGCGGCTGGAGGTGCTGGGCGAAGCCGCGGGCGTCGTGGCCCACGAGGTGCGCAATCCCCTGGGCGCCATCCTCAACGCGGTGGCGGTGCTGCGCCGCGAGGCCCACCTGGGGCCCACGGGACAAGCCGCGGTGGGCATGCTGGAGGAGGAGGCCATCCGGCTGGAGGACATCGTCCGGGACCTGCTGGACGTGGTGCGCCCGCTGGAGCCGCGCCCCCGCCCCGTGCAGTTGGGCGAGCTGGTGCGCCGGGCGCTGGGGCAGATGCATGGCCCGCCGGACGCCCCCACGCTGCGCTTCAGCGTGGACGAGGCCGCGGAGACGCCTCCGCTCGAAGGGGACGAGACGCTGCTCCAGCTGGCGGTGACGCACCTGGTGCGCAACGCCGTGCAGGCCTCACCCGCGGGCGGCAAGGTACGGATGACGGTGGAGCCCGCGGACGGCGGCGTGCGCCTGGTGGTGGAGGACGAAGGGCCCGGCATTCCCGACGTGGACCCGCAGCGCGTCTTCCAGCCTTTCTTCCTCACCCGCGCCAACGGACGAGGGCTGGGGCTGGCCATTGTCCGGCGCGTGGTGCTGGCGCATGAGGGCAGCGTGCGCGCCAGCAGCCGGCCTCGCGGCGGTGCCCGCTTCGAGCTGTGGCTGCCGCGAGCGCCTAGCCGTATGTCTCCCGTTTGATGCGCTTGTCCTCGATGCCCAGCGCGTGGAGGTGGCCCAGCACCGTCTCCATGAAGCGCGGCGTGGAGGGCGTGCGCGTCTCCAGCGCCTTGCGCCGGTCCCACGGCGTAATCGCCGGGCCGCAGGCGTACACCAGGCACGTATCCCGGTCCTGAATCAGCTCCTCCAGCAGGGCCTGGTGGACGCGGCCCTTCCGCACGGCGGCGCCGAAGCGCGACTCATCCGTCTCACGCGTGAGCGTGTGCACCACTCGCACGCGGTCCGGGTGCTGGCGCTCCAGGGCGGCCAGCTCTTCGCCATACAACACGTCCCCCCACGTCTTGTTGGAGAAGAGGAAGGTATGGCGCAGCTTCAGCCCCCGGTGGAGCGCGTCCTTCAGGATGGCGAAGTTGGGCACCGCGCCGGAGCCGGCCACCAGGTGGACGACGTGCTCCGTGCGCTCCTCCACGTCCTCCGGCAGCACGTAGGGCCCCATGAAGGCCATCACCTTCATCCGCGCGCCGGTGAGCCGGCCATGCACGAGGTACGGCGACAAGAGCGGCGGATAGCGGGTGAGGCCGGGGATGAACTCCTCGTCCTTCACGGTGATGGCCACCAGCGGCTCGTGTGGGGCAGATGCGAGCGAGTAGGAACGCTGCGGCTCCTTCCGCCCCTTCTGCTCCTGGAGGTAGGCCGACAGGCGGCCCAAGGCGGGGAACTGGTGCGGGTCGATGTTGAGGAACTGCCCGGCCTTGTATTCCAGCGGGACTCCGCCGAAATCCAGGAACAGCGTCGCCGTGTCGTGCGTGTCCATCCGCACATGGTCGACGGTGACCTCGTATTCCACGGGCTTCCTGGCGCGCGACGCGCGGGCTTCGACCAGACTCATGCGCCCTCCCATAGCCAACCCGCATGGAGGGTGGGAAGAGGGGAAGGAAAAACCGTCCCGCCCCCCAGTCCCACATGAGCGTTGGCTGTACGACGGCTCGCCCGCCAGGCGAGGCGCCGGGACAGGAGGGGTGCTGACGCGCGACACTTGTCGGAACTACATCTGCGGGTGGAGCGTTGAGGGCCTGGGACGACTGCCCCCCCTGAGCTAGAGGCGACCAATACGTGCTGCGCACTCTCTTCTTCCTGATGTCGAAGCTGCCAGAAGGCGCCCGCCAGCAGGTGGTCCGCGCCCTGATGAACGGCGTCTGGGACACCCTGGCGAACGAGCAGGTCCTGGGGAGGGAGAACATCCCGGACCAACCCTGCCTCTTTCTCTGCAACCACCTGTCCAACGCGGACGGCTTCACGCTGGACCGGGCCTTCCGGCCGCGCAAGGTCGTCTTCCTGGCCGGGGTGAAGCTGAAGAGCACGGTGATGACCCGCCTGGCCTCGGAGACGATGGAGACCATCGCCATCAAGCCCAACTCGCCCGACATCGAGGCGATGCGGCGGGCGCTGGACACCCTCAAGGCCGGCAAGTCGGTGCTCATCTTCCCGGAAGGCGCGCGCAGCCGCACGGGCACCCTCACCCAGGCGAAGAAGGGCCTGTCGCTGATTGCCAAGCGCGCGGGCGTGCCCGTGGTGCCGGTGGCGTTGCAGGGCACGGAGAAGCTGATGCCCATCAACGACTCGGACATGGGCGGCGAGCGGCTCTTCAAAGCCGACGTCTTCGTGCGCTTCGGCCCGCCCTTCCGCGTGGAAGCGCTGGAGGCCGAAGTAGCGGGCGCCGAGGACCCGCGGCAGGCCCTGGTGGATGCGATGATGCGCCGGGTGGCGGAGCTGCTGCCGCCCGAGTACCGCGGCTTCTACGCGGATACCTCCGCTGCGGCGGCTCCGGCCCCGGACTGGGAGCGGCCTTCCGCGCCCGCGTCCTGAATGAGGCATTGCGGCGCGCGCCGGGACGCGGACAATGGACGCTCCCGTGACACGCGCCCGCACCGACGAACAGCTCTTTGTCTCCACCCTCCCCGGCCTGGAGCCCGCCCTGGAGGCAGAAGCCTCCGCGCTGGGCTGGAAGCCCCGCCGCGTGGACGGCGGCGTGGAGCTGGAGGGCCCCGCCGGCCTGCACCAGGACGCCAACCTGCGCCTTCGCTGCGCCAGCCGGGTGCTGCTGCGCCTGGGCCACTTCCGCGCGGGAGACTCCGACACCCTCTCCGACCGGCTGGCTGAACTGGACCTGGCTCATGTCTGGGATGGGCGCTCGCCACCGAAGCTGTCGGTGAGCCTGAACCGCTCCCCCGTGCCAGGGCCCGACGTGGTGTTCTCCGCGGCGGCGTATGCGTGGAACGTGCCCTCGGTGGAGCGCGCGGGGCCGCTCGATGAAGAGGGCGGAGGTCCGGGCCTGACGTTGCTGGTGCGGGTGGATGGCGACGCGTTCACCGTGAGCGCCGATACCAGCGGGGATGCGCTGCACCGCCGGGGCTACCGCCAGGAAGTGAGCCGCGCGCCCCTGCGTGAGACGCTGGCGGCGGGCATCCTCCGGCTGGCGGGCTACGACGGCACGCAGCCCCTGGTGGACCCGATGTGCGGCTCGGGCACCTTCCTGGTGGAGGCCGCGTGGATGGCCATGCGCCGGGCGCCAGGACTGCTGCGCGCCTTCGCCTTCGAGTCCTTCCCCTCCTTCGACGCCCAGGCCTGGGCCGGGCGCAAGGCGCGCGCGGAGGCGGACGCGCTGCCCGCGCCAGGAGCGGCGATTCACGGCTACGACATCAACGCGGGCTCGCTGGGAACGGCGCGGCGCAATGCCCGGCGCGCGGGGGTGACACTCGCGCTGGAGCGGCAAGACGCGCGGACGCTGAAGGCGCCCGTGGAAGGCCCGGGGTTGGTGGTGGTGAATCCACCCTACGGCAAGCGCGTGGGCGAAGCCGAAGACCTGCCCGCGCTGTACCGGGCTTTGGGGAACACGCTGCGCCAGGGCTTCGCGGGGTGGCGCGCGGCGGTCATCCTTCCGGATGAGGCGGCGCTGGTGAAGGCGCTGGGACTGATGGGTGCGCGAAGCCTCCCGGTGAAGAACGGCGGGCTCAAGTGCCGGCTGCTGCTGTCGGGGCTGGATGTGACGTGAGGCCCAGGCGGTGCGTTCGAGGTCCTCCTCTACAGCAAGGCCCCTGGATACGCCGATGGGCGCCGGCTTCGCGTCCAAGACAGCCGGGCAAACCGGCCCCGACTGAAGAACGATGACCGCCCTGCCGCTCGGGGGGCAGGCGCGGAGTCCTCGGTGGAGCGCCCACGAAGGCCGCCATCCGGATGCGCCGCGCCGCCGTGCCGTGGTAACGCGGGCCTGTGGAAACGTGGTTCACGCCCTTCGAGCCGAAGCCCCTCGCGGACGAACTGCCAGGGTGCTTCCCAAACCCCTTCGACGAGGGCCCGCCCCACGCGCTGGCGCGCCGGGCGGCGGAATGGCTCCAGCGGGAGCTCCGGGCAGGCCATCTCGCGCCTGGACTTGCAACCTCGCGCCTCGACACGTCCGAGGGTGGAAAGATGTTCGGCATCCTCGTGGTCCAGGCGCCTGACGGACGCGTCGGATTCCTCCGCGCCTTCTCGGGCATGCTTGGCGGGCAATGGGACCTCCCCGGTTTCGCGCCTCCCCTCTTCGCCCGTGACGAGCGCGAGCGGCTGGAGCCCGCGGGTGACGCCCTGGTGAAGCGCCTGATGGCCCGTGAGGTAGCCTTCCGCCAGTCCCCTGAGCGCGCCTCCGTCCTGACCGCGCATGACGCGTTGCAAGCGCGCCACACCGAGGCCCGCGCGGTGCTTCGCGCCACACACGACGCCCGGAAGAAGCAGCGCCATGCGAGGCGCACGGACGTCATGGCCTCGGACTCGCTGAGTGAGGAGGCGAAGCGAGCGGCGCTGTATGCGCTCGACCAGGAAAGCCGGGGAGACAAGGCGGAACTGCGGAGGCTGGAGGCGCAACACGACGAGGCGCAGCGGGCGCTCGCGCCCCAGCGGGCCCGCATGGAGCGGCGACTTCGCGCCATGGAGCGACTGCGGCGCATCGTCTGCCGCGCGCTGATGAAGCGCCTGCACGACACCTACGTGGTGCCCAATGCACGCGGAGAACACCGGCACCTGCGCGGCCTCTACGCCAGAGGCGAGCCCCCATCGGGCGCGGCGGACTGCGCCGGGCCCAAGCTCCTGGCGCATGCCCTCACCCAGGGCTTCCGTCCGCTCGCGCTCGCCGAGTTCTGGTGGGGTGCTCCTCCTCCCGCGGGAGGCCGGGCCGCCGGCGCGTACTACCCCGCTTGCAAGGACAAGTGCGGGCCGCTGCTGCCGTACATGCTGGACGGTCTCCCTGTCTCCGCGCCCCGGCCCTTCACGGTGCCCGTGCTGCCGTCACGAGGGCTGGACATCGTCTTCGAGGACGAATGGCTCGTGGTGGTGGAGAAGCCGGAGGGCCTGCTCTCCGTACCCGCGAAGGACGTCTCGGTGGAGGACTCCGTGCTGGCCCGGCTGCGCGCGAGAGCTCCAGAAGCGGCGGGGACGATGCTCGCGCACCGGCTCGACCTGGACACGTCGGGGCTGCTCGTCGCGGCGAAGGACGCGCGCACCTACGCGGCCTTGCAACGCCAGTTCGCCGGGCGCGAGGTGCACAAGCGCTACGCCGCATGGGTCGAAGGCAACGTCCAGGGCGAGCGCGGCACCATCGACTTTCCCATGCGCGTGGACCTGGACGACCGGCCCCGGCAGATTCACGACCCCGTGCACGGCAAGCCCGCGGTGACGGAGTGGCACGTGCTTGAACGCAGCCACGGCCGCACGAAGGTGGCCCTCTTCCCGCTCACCGGGAGGACGCACCAGTTGCGCGTCCACGCGGCCCATCCGCTGGGCCTTGGCGCACCCATCGTCGGCGACCGCCTCTATGGCCACCCGGGGCCCCGATTGCATCTGCATGCGGAGGCCCTGTCGTTCCAGCACCCTGTCACGGGGCAGCGCCTCACGCTGGAGCGGCCGGCGCCCTTCTGACCTCGCGTATCTCGACCGCAAGCCCGCGCTGCACGAGGGCGCCGCGACGCCCGGAGCACCATCGACGCGGGCCCCCGGTGAGGGCTCCCGACCTCGCTGTTCGGAAATGTCGGGAGTTTTGCGCCACGAAATCTCCCGACATTTCCGAACAGCAAGCGCTCCGAACGCGCCGCCCCCCCGCGCATCCACCGTTCCCGGACACGGAGAGCAGAGCCCCCCAGGAACGCCCCCTCAAGGGCGAGACGACCTCGTTGAGGCGAGCGTCCCTGTCACCGCCGCAGTGGGGGGCACCGCGCCGAGAAGGCACAGCTGGCGCTCATGGGACCTTCCCCGCGCCCTGACAGGCTGCGGCGACATGGCAGACGCCCGCGTTCAGCGCGTGACGACGTGCTCGGAGGCATCTTCGGAGGCATCCGGCTCCGGCGCGGAGACAGTCTCCACCGCGGCCGACACCGCCGGCTTCACACCCAGCTCACGCGTCAGCTTGGGATTCACCCCGGTCTCCGCCAACAGCCGCTCCAGTTGAATGCGCGCGCGCCGGTTCTCCCGGTGTACGCGGCGCCCCAGAATCAGCTCGTTCTTCAGCGAGTGCTCCCAGCCCGTCAGCTCCGTCACCGTCACCTGGTAGCCGAAAGCCTCCAGCGTCAGCGCGCGGATGACGTTCGTCAGGTGCGAGCCGAACTCGCGCCGGTGCCAGGCATGCGCGTACAGCAGCGACATGCTGCCGCTACTGGCCACGACGGGGCGCTTCTCCTTGAGCTGCGCGGCCACCTCCGCCTGGCAACACGGCACCACCGCGACGTGGTCCGCGCCATGGCGGATGGCCGCGACGAGTGCATCATCCGTGGCCGTGTCACACGCGTGCAGCGCCATCAGCAGGTGGATGCGCTCTGGGTACTGCGCCGTGTCGATGTGCGCCGTCTGGAACTGCATCCGCGTGAAGCCCAGCCGTTGGGCGCGGCCCTGGGCCCGCTCCGTCAGGTCCGGCCGGCCTTCAATGGACAGCAGCGTGCCGCTGGCGGCGCCCTTGAGGAACAGCTCGTAGAGGACGAAGCCCAGGTAGGCGTTGCCGCTGCCCGCGTCCACCATCACCGCGTTCGGGTGGCGCGCCTGGACATCCTCCACGGCGGGACGCAGCAAGCCCATCAGGTGGTTCACCTGCTTGAGCTTGCGCAGCGCGTCCGCGTTGAGGTGCCCCTCGCGCGTGAGCAGGTGCAGCTCGCGCAGCAGCGCGGGGGACTGGTCCGGCAGCAGCTCCCGCCGGACCTGCGAGGCTTTGACGTTGCGCCTCAGACGGACACCACCTCGAGGACCTCGGGAATCATTTCCCGCAGGCGCCCCTCGATGCCCATCTTCAGCGTCGCCGTGGACGACGGGCATCCCGCGCACGCGCCCTTCATGTGCAGGTAGACGATGCCGTCCTCGAAGCGGTCCAGGGTGATGTCACCACCGTCCATGGCCACCGCCGGGCGGATTTCGTTGTCCAGGATGTCCTGGATGCGCCCTTCCACGGTGCCACCCCCGGACGAGCCCGCCGCCTCGCGAGCCGCCGCCAGCGCCGCCTCGTCCACCACCGGCTCGTTGGCCGTCAGGTGCGTGTCCAGCGTGGACATGACCTCGTCATTGAGCTCGTCCCACTCGCCCTCTTCCCCCTTCGTCACCGTCACGAAGTTGGTGCCAATCATCACCGCCGTGACGCCGCGCACGTCCATCAGCTTGCGCGCCAACGGGGACTTCGCCTGGGCCTCCTCGGGGTTCGTGAAGTTCACCGCCCCGCCCGCCAACAACCGCCGGTCCACCACGTACTTCAGCGTGCTGGGGTTCGGGGTCCACTCGAGCTGGATGTTCACCGACATTCAAATCTCCTTGGACGACTCCTCTAAGGCGCTCGCGGCCCCATAGCAACCCGGGTCGCGGGCTGGCAATCGCCCTCGCCCCCGCTCCCTCCACTCCGGCACCAACCAGCAATCCCAGAAATACATGAACTCATAGTGGATTTAGCGTAGACTGGGGGCATGCCCCCGCCCCCGCCCCGCGTGCCCGCCAGCGTGTTCGAGGGGTTCTTCGTGCGGGGTCTCCAGGCGGAGGGCCGGCTGGCCCAGGAACTGGAGGCGCTGGGGTACGACAGCCGAAAGCCGGAGTTGGACTACCCCATTTCTCTCTGGCAGCAGGCAGTGGCCCTGGCACGGCGGGAGCGATACTCGGAGCTCAGTGACGAGGACGCCTACCGGCAGCTGGGCCGCCAGGGCCTCTTCGGCTTCGCGCAGACGCTGGTGGGCCGCGTGGCCGCGGTGGCCCTGCCCATGATTGGGCCTGCGCAGGCCCTGGAGCGGGTGCCTCGCTACCTGGCGATGATGGGCCGCTCGGACGTGGACGTCTCGATGTCCTCCGAAGGCGAGCGCGGCCGCCGCCTCTCCCTGTCGGACCGCTACAACCGGCCCGAGCTGATGGCGGGGTGCCTGGAGGGAATGTTGGAGCTGGCCAACGCCCGGCCTCGAATCTCCGTGGAGGAGCGCAGCAGCGGGGGGTACCGTCTGTTCGTGCGCTGGTAGCCCGCCAGCCCCCCCTGGAGCCCCGCGTGTCCTACCCGCCCAGACTCGCCCACCTCGCCACCCGCGCCGTGGTGGTGGCGAAGCTCGTCCCCACCTACGCGCAGGCCCACCACATCGACGAGGAAGAAGCAGCGCAGCGGCTGTCCAGTGCGCTCTCCGGACGGATGCTGCCCACGTTGCTGGATGTCACGTGGACCGCCATGCGCGGCAAGGCGAAGCGGCTCACCGACGACGGGCTGGTGGAGAAGGTGGCCGCCACCTTGAGTGAGCGGCCCCTGCGGCCGGGACGCATCGCCCCCGTGGGTCCGGCGCTCAGCGCCTTCTTCATCCTGGTGGACCTGGAGGTGGGCACCGCGGGTGACGCCGCGCGGCGGGTCATGGAATCGGACGAGGGACGCCGCCGGGGGGAGGAAGGACTGGCGGAAGCCGGACGCTTCCTCGCCGCGGAGCTGACTCGCGGGAAGTAGCGCCCGGACGGCCGTGGCAGCAGTGGGCGCGCATCGTTATAGGCTCGCCCTGGCCCAGGCCCCGACGATGTCGACACCGCTCCCCACCACGCTGCGAATCCTGCGCTCCCTCTCCGACGTCCCCCGCGCCACGTGGGATGCGCTGGTGGACGCCCAGGCCACGCCGTTCCTGGAGTGGACCTTCCTCACCGCGATGGAGGAGAGCGGCTGCGCGGTGCCGGCGCGGGGCTGGCACCCCCGGCACCTGACGCTCTGGCGCGGCTCGCGCCTGGTGGCCGCCGCGCCCGCCTATCTCAAGGACGACAGCGACGGCGAGTTCGTCTTCGACAGCCCCTGGGCCACCGCCTCCGAGCGCGCGGGCCTGCGCTACTACCCGAAGCTCGTGCTCGCCGTCCCCTTCACCCCCGCCACCGGGCGCCGCGTGCTGGTGGCCCCGGGCGAGGACCGCGCCGCGCGCGAGGCGGAGCTGTACGCCGCCGCCCAGGAGTTCGCCCGGGCCGAGCGCCTGTCCGGCATCCACGTCCTCTTCCCCACTGAAGAGGAACTGCCCGTCCTGGTGGCCCAGGGCTTCGCCGTGCGGCTGGGCGTGCAGTACCACTGGCGCAACCAGGGCTACCGGACGCTGGAGGACTTCCTCGCCCGCTTCCACGCCAAGCGCCGCAACCAGCTGCGCCGGGAGCTGCGGGCCCTGACCGAGCACGGCATCGAGGTCCGCACCCTGCGCGGGGACGCGCTGGCGGACGCGGACGCGGACACCGTCTACCGCCTGTACGCCACCACGGTGGACAAGTATCCGTGGGGCCAGCGCTTCCTCACCCCGGACTTCTTCGCTCGCATGCTCGCCCGCTTCCGGCACCGCTGCGAGTGGGTGGAGGCGCGCCGGGAAGGCCGGCTGGTGGCCGGTGCGTTCAACTTCACCGGTGCCAACGTTCTCTATGGCCGTTACTGGGGCTGCTTCGAGGAGCACCCCTTCCTTCACTTCAACGTCTGCCTGTACCACCCCATCTCGGAGGGCATCACCTCCGGGCTGGAGCGCTTCGAGCCGGGCGCGGGGGGAGAGCACAAGCTCACCCGGGGATTCGAGCCGCGCCTCACGTACAGTGCGCACCTGCTCCTCCACCCGGGCATGGACAGGGCCGTGCGCGGCTTCCTGGCCCACGAGCGGGCAGCCGTCGAAGGAAGCCTGCCCCAGTGGCGGGCGGAGACTGGTTTCAAGGAGGGGGACTGAAAATCCCCCGCCCGTTCAGCAAAGGGAGTCCGAACGACTTATGGCGCAGAAGCATGAGCACGACACCTCCGTCATCACGGAGTCCGCCCCCAAGCAGAAGCTCAAGAAACCGCCGCTCTACAAGGTGCTCCTGCACAACGACAACTACACGACCCGGGAGTTCGTCGTGGCCGTGCTCAAGGAGGTCTTCCACAAGTCGGAGACGGATGCCGTGCAGATCATGCTGCACGTTCATTACAACGGTGTCGGGGTGGCCGGCGTTTATACGTACGACGTCGCCGAAACGAAGATTCAGACGGTGGAGGCCGCGGCGCAGGAGAACGACATGCCGCTGCGACTCTCCATGGAACCCGAGGAAGGTTGAAACGTGGCAGGACCGCTGATTGCCAAAGAGTTGCAGGCCAGCTTCCGCACCGCCCTGGACGAGGCGCGGAAGATGCGCCACGAGTACCTGACGCTGGAACACCTGCTCCTGGCGCTCACCAGGGATGCGCGCACGCGTGAAGTCCTCAAGGGGTGCGGCGCCAACGTGAAGCAACTCCAGGAGCGCCTGGTCTCCTTCCTGGAGGAGACGGTTGAACGCCTGCCGGAGGGCGTGGACGCCGAGCCGCAGCAGACCATCGGCGTGGAGCGGGTGCTCCACCGCGCCGCCATGCACGCGCTGTCCGCCGAGCAGAAGCTCATCGACGGTGGGGACGTGCTGGTGGCTCTCTTCCGCGAGGACGAGAGCCACGCGCTCTACCTGCTCCAGCAGGAGGGCGTCACCCGGTTGGATTTGCTCAACTACATCTCCCACGGCGTCACCAAGGACGGCGAGGGTGAAGGTGAGGGCGAGGAGAGCGCCGGCCACGCCACCCCCGCGGGCGACGACGACGAGGGAGAGTCCCCGAAGAAGAGCCCGCTTGAGGCCTACACGGTGCAGCTCAACATCGAGGCCCAGGAGGGGCGCATCGACCCGCTCATCGGCCGCGAGAAGGAGCTGGAGCGCACCATCCAGGTGCTCTGCCGCCGCCGGAAGAACAACCCGCTCTACGTGGGTGAGGCGGGCGTGGGCAAGACGGCCATCGCCGAAGGGCTGGCGCTGCACATCCACGAAGGCCGTGTGCCGGAGGTGCTGAAGGACGCCATCGTCTACTCGCTGGACATGGGCGCGCTGCTCGCGGGCACCAAGTTCCGCGGCCAGTTCGAGGAGCGGCTCAAGGGTGTGCTCAAGGCCCTGAAGGAGCAGCCGAACGCCATCCTCTTCATCGACGAAATCCACACCATCGTCGGCGCGGGCGCCACCAGTGGCGGCTCCATGGACGCGTCCAACCTGCTCAAGCCCGCGCTGGCCAGCGGGCGGCTGCGCTGCATCGGCTCGACGACGTACCAGGAGTACAAGTCCGCCTTCGAGCGGGACCGGGCCCTGTCACGCCGCTTCCAGAAAATTGAGGTGGGCGAACCCTCCGTCGAGGACACCATCCTCATCCTGGAGGGGCTGAAGAGCCGCTACGAGGAGCACCACGGGGTGAAGTACCAGCCCGAGGCCATCCGCGCGGCGGCGGAGCTGTCCGCCAAACACATCAACGACCGGTTCCTGCCGGACAAGGCCATCGACGTCATCGACGAGACGGGCTCGGCCGAGCGGCTCAAGCCGGAGGGCCAGCGCTCCAACACCGTCAGCGGCGCGGACGTGGAGGCCGTCGTCGCGAAGATGGCGCGCATCCCCGCCAAGAGCGTGTCCGCCAGCGAGGGCGTGCAGCTCCAGAATCTGGAGAAGGAGCTCCAGGGCGTCATCTACGGACAGGACTCGGCCATCAAGGACCTGGTCAGCGCCATCATGCTGGCCCGCTCCGGACTGCGCGCGCCGGAGAAGCCCATTGGCTCGTTCCTCTTCTCCGGCCCCACGGGCGTGGGCAAGACGGAGCTGGCCAAGCAGCTGGCGCAGTCGCTGGGCGTGGAGTTCCTGCGCTACGACATGAGCGAGTACTCGGAGAAGCACACGGTGAGCCGGCTCATCGGCGCGCCGCCGGGCTACGTCGGCTTCGACCAGGGCGGCCTGCTCACGGACGCCGTGCGCAAGCACCCCTACTCGGTGGTGGTGCTGGATGAAATCGAGAAGGCCCACCCGGACCTCTTCAACATCCTGCTCCAGGTGATGGACCACGCGACGCTGACGGACAACAACGGCCGCAAGGCCGACTTCCGCAACATCGTCCTCATCCTCACCACCAACGCGGGCGCCCAGGAGATGAGCACCAAGGCCATTGGCTTCGGGGACCTCGCGAAGCCGGTGGACTCCACCCGCGCGAAGAAGGCGATTGAGCGCACCTTCACGCCGGAGTTCCGCAACCGTCTGGACGGGTGGATTCTCTTCTCCGGCCTCCCGCCCGAGGTCATCCTCAAGGTCGTGGACAAGGAAGTGCGCCTGCTCCAGAAGATGCTGGACGAGAAGAAGGTGAAGCTGGCGCTGACGCCCGCCGCCCGCGCGTGGCTGGCCGAGCACGGCTATGACCCGGCCTTCGGCGCGCGGCCCATGGCCCGGCTGGTGGACAACTCGCTGAAGAAGCCGCTCGCCCAGGCGCTCCTCTTCGGGGACCTGAAGCATGGCGGCACCGCCCACTACGACGTGGAGGACGACAGCCTCAAGCTGCGCACGGAGCCCGCCACCGCCGAGGTGGCATAGCCCCTGCCCGCGCTGGCCGCGGACATGACAAGGCCCCGGTCCCCTTCCCTGGGAGCCGGGGCCTTCGTCTGTCCGCCCGTGACAGCGGGCGGGCGACTACTCGACGCGGTAGCTCTTCACCGCGCTGGAGAGCTGCTCGGAGATGATTTGCAGCGTGGTGGCGGCCTCGCCGGTGGAGCCGATGCGGGCCACCGTCTCATCCATCATCTTGGACAAGTCATTCACCGCCAGGGTGATTTGGTTGATGCCCACGTTCTGCTGGCTGACGGCGGCGGCAATCTGCCGGACGGCGGCGGCGTTGTCCTGGACGATGGAGGACAGCTCGCGCAGGTTCTGCCCGCTGGTGCGCACCTGGGCCAGGCCCGACTCCATGCGCTCGGCGCCGCGCTCCGTGATTCGCACCGCCAACGTCACCTGGTTGGCGATGTCGTCCAGCAGCTCGCGCACGCGCGTGGTGGCTTCGATGGACTGGTCCGCCAGGGCGCGGATTTCGCGCGCCACCACGCCGAAGCCCTTGCCGTGCTCGCCGGAGCGGACGGACTCGATGGCGGCGTTGAGCGCCAGCATGTTGGACTGGTCCGCCAGGTCCTTCACCGTCTGGGTGATGCCACCAATCTGCTGCGTGCGCTCGCCCAGCTCGACGATTTTCTGGGCAATCTCCCCCACCTGGACGCGGATGTCGTTGAGCCCCGCCATGGTGAGCTCGATGGAGGCCTCGCCGGACTTGGCCAGCGTGTCGGCGCGCTCGGCCACCGACAGCACGCTCTCCGCCTTCTGCGCGGCCAGCATGGAGGTCTGCTTGATTTCCTGCGCCGTCACCTGCGTCTCCTGCAGCGCCGCGGCCTGCCGGGAGATGGTCTGCGCCTGCTCCGTGGACGACGAATTCAGGTGCTCGGTGGACTGGGTGAGCGCCACGGCCGCCTGCTGGAGGTTGAGCGTCACCTCGCGCAGCCGCTCCACCATCTGCGAGAAGGAGCTGGCCAGCCGGCCCACTTCGTCACCGCTCTTCACCTGGATGGGGCGCGTCAAATCGCCGGACTCCACGATGTGGCCGGCCACCTCCGTCAGATTCTTCAACGGGCCGACGATGCTGCGGCCGAACAGCGCGGACACCGCCACGCCCAGGGCCACCAGCAGCGCCGCGAAGCCCACCATCCGCACGCGCAGCGCGGACACCAGTTCGTCGATGTGGTCCCGGGACACGCCCACGTGCACCGAGCCCAGGCGGCCACCGGCCACCGGCGCCACCACGTCCATGGCGCGCAGGCGGACGCCCCCGGCGTCCGCTTCCAGCACCGAGCCCGCGCCCGCGGTGGCGACCGCCTCCTTCAGCGCGTCCGGGAAGCCGTCCGGGAAGGTGTGGGCCACCACGTTGCCGGCCGAGTCTTGAATGAAGGCATAGGCCAGGTCCGAATGGCCCACGCTGGCGTCCAGCATGGGCTGGAGCGCGCTGGCCCCCGCCGCCACCCCCTGC